>NZ_PJBB01000003.1:2915000-3215000 GCF_002836595.1 Tenacibaculum sp. Bg11-29 | reverse complement strand
AGATAAATGTGTAGCAATAGAGTTGTCAGCTGGAATTTCTAAAAAGTCACCTTCGTAAATTATTTGTGCGCCTTTAAAGTAGACAAAACTCTGTTTAAAACTATGCTTATTTTTTAAAACGTAAAATCGAACTCCATTAATATTTATTTTATTTGTAAGTGTTTTAAATTTAAAGGTATTAATTGATTTACTGAATGCAGGGAAATTTTTAATTGCATCAATAGTATAGTCATCTGCAAGTACTGTTATTCCTTTTTTAGCGTACGCATTTAAGCCACCTATATGATCGCTATGAGGATGAGAAACAAATACAGATTGAATTGTTTTCATTGGGAACTTTTTTTCAATTAAGGTCATAATTTTTTCAGAGGACTTATCAGATCTAGGAGCTCCAAAAACCATAATATTATTCTCTATTACTTTTAAAAGAATGAACCTACTATTATTAAAAGCATTAATAATATAAAGGTTATTTGCTATTTTAGTGATTTTACTTTCTGAAACGACATTTTTCTTTGGTAAAACATATTCTTTTGGAATCATAAATTTTGAAGTAGCAATTCCTGTTATGACTTTAAGGTTCTTAACCACAATTAAAGCACTTAATTTATTTTTTTTATAAACATCTAGTTTTTCAGCATATTCAATAGTATCTTTTGAAGTATAATCTTTATATTTAACTATTGAATTATCTTCTGTACTTTCTAATATCTTAAGTCTCAATGAAGGTATTTCAAAAGTGTATTTATTTGTAATTTCTTTATGATTTGTATGCGTAATTACTACAGTTTTATCACTTATTGCAATTCTTAGTGGTTTTCCTATATTATGGTTTGATAATAAAATGGATACTTGCTCAAAGCTTAAAACATTTCCAGCTCTTACACTTTGTTTTTCATAAGCATTATTTTTTAATTCCCTAAGTGTCTTTCCTCTAATTACACCATTAACATCGTATGATATAGCTTTTTCTTTATGTTTAAAATGTTTGAATTCAAAAACGAAATTCCCAGGGAATTGATTTTTATCATGAGTAAAGTATTCTTTTTTATCTTTATCTACTTCTATTGTATAAATACCAAATCGATTTATTTTATCTTCAGGGTGTTTATAGTCATGACTTTGATAAGGGTTAAATCCGGTATATTTATATGTAACAGCAAATTTTTTAAGATTAGTAGTAAATTTGTATTTCTTTTTTAGCTTATTTATAATGTTTTTAGAAGTAATTTTCTGACCAGATAATGATAAAGAAGTTAAAATTAATAGTGTAAGAATATTTACACGCACTCGATTGTTTACTCTCATTTTTCTTTTATTTATTTTAGTAATATGTTAACTACCAATACAAATATAGAGTGAGGATTTATATATAGTTTTGTTTAAAACTATATAATCACTCAAATAAGGAGTTATTGTAGTGAAATACGTGTTAAGAAAATGCAAAAAGAAATTCAATATTCAATTTTAAGAAATCCTCTATACGTTTTGGGATGTTATGCTATTTTATTGCTTCCAAAATTTATTAACTCTTGTAGTAATAAAACAGTAGTTTCTTCTTTTTGGAATAATATTCCATCATGTAGCAAAGAATTTGTTTTTGTTAAATTTTTAGGAAATTCTATTTGGTCTATAGTATTATTAATAGTTGTTTTCGAATCATTTAAAATAGCTAGTAAATATTTAAAAATTAGTTTTTTTCCTGTAAAAGTAAAAGAATGGTTACAGTTCGAATCAAAATTAATAGCTTCGTCTTTCGTTGCTTTTTTTTGTTATTTATTTTTAGCGTATTCATTTTCTATATTTAATAAATCTATAGAAGATATAGATGTTTTAAATATCTTTTACAAAGCAATGCTTGTTGCTTTTGTAGGTGTTCATGGAGTTTTATTGATAAGTTATTTAAAGTATAAAAAAAATCCTTTAAATCAGAAAATAGCAGTAAAAAGTTCAATAGGAAATATTCCTATTTTAGTGAATAAAATTATTTGGTTTGAAAAAATTGACAGAAATTATTTTGTAAATTCTAAAAATGCTGTATTTAAAATTGATTATAACTTAGCTGAATTGGATAAAATGTTAAGTAAAAAATATTTTTTTAGAATCAATAGAGCAGTTATAGTTAATATACCTACGGTTAAAAATATTACTCACTGGGAAAATGAAAAGTACATCGTAGAGTTAACAAATAAAAAAGATTTTGTTGTTACGCGTAAGCGGGTAGTTGAACTAAGGATTCTAATTGAAAACTTACAAAAAAATAAGTGATCTTTTTACATATATTGTAACTATGATTGTCATTGATAAAGCAATTCAGAATCAAAAGAACAGCACAATGAAGTATTATCAGAAATTGGAGATAGCGTAGAAGGAATGATGAGCGTAAGAAGATTATTCGTAATGTAATTAATTATTCTTTAAATAAAAAAAGCAGCCAATCGGCTGCTTTTTTCGTTTTTTTAATGAAGAACGAGGTATGGTTTTATATCTTTCAACTTTCTAAAGAATAATAACTATGGATGCTTATTTAATTGCTACAATACTAATCTTATTATCTGGCCTATTCGGGTATATCAATGTTCGGTTTTTAAAGCTTCCCAACACCATTGGTTTAATGATTTTAACCATTTTATTTACGTTAGGTATTCTTTTACTAAGTAATTATGATCCTACATTATTAAATTTAGAAAAATCAATCATATCAAAAATAGATTTCAAAAAGCTATTATTAGATGAAATGTTAAGCTTCTTGTTATTTGCAGGTGCTTTACACACAAATTTCGATCAACTTAAAATACAACGTTGGCCAATACTTTTATTTTCAACTTTAGGCGTATTAACATCTACGTTTTTAGTAGGTATCGCAATGTTTTTTGTATTACAATTAATAAACTTAGAGGTAAGTTTTATACATTGTTTATTATTCGGAGCACTTATTTCTCCTACAGACCCAATAGCCGTTTTAGGAATTTTAAAAAAGGCAGGTGTTCCTAAAAAATTAGAAACAAAAATTGTTGGAGAATCATTGTTTAATGATGGCGTAGGTGTAGTAATTTTCTTAACTATTTTTAAAATTGCGGAATCTGGAACAGCAAATGTAAGTGTAACAGATGTTTTAACACTTTTTGGTCAAGAAGTAATTGGAGGTATTGGTATTGGAGTTGTTTTAGGTTGGATTACCTATCGATTATTAAAATCTATAGATGATTTTGATATTGAAGTTATCATCACCTTAGCAACTGTAATGGGAGGTACAGTACTTTGCCATAAATTTCATTTATCAGCACCTTTAGCAATGGTAACAGCTGGTTTAATTGTAGGGAATGATACTGTTAGAGAACATGCAATGTCTACAACTACAGAGAAATATGTAGATAAGTTTTGGGAATTAATAGATATACTTTTAAACGCCATTTTATTTGTGTTAATCGGTATGGAAATGTTAGTATTAGTAATTGAAGGAAAGTTTGTTTTAGCAGGTTTATTAGCAATACCTATTTGTTTAATATGTCGTTATGCTTCTTTGTTTTTACCTGTCAAGATTTTTGAAAAGAAATTAGATTTTGTTAAAAACACCAATGTAATTATGACTTGGGGTGGTTTACGAGGCGGAATATCTATTGCTTTAGCTTTAGGATTATCAACAAGTATGGAAAGAGATTTGTTTTTAGTTATTACTTATATAGTCGTTGTTTTTTCTATAATAGCACAAGGATTAACGGTAGATAAATTAGTAAAGAGACTAAAAGAATAAGCTTTTATACCAATTGGGACATAATATAATCGGTAAAATACATTTACTTTTCTACTATTTCTTCGTTATAAAATTAGCGAAAATTAAAGTGTATTTATTTACAATCATTTTATATCCGAATTGGTATTAGTCGTTATCTTGTGCTCTTTCTATAATGTTTTGAGGCAATGCTTTTTTAGCTTTAGCCCCCATTTTTTTTAATTTTTCAACACTGGTTATAAGATTACCTCGTCCATCAACTAATTTATTCATAGCACTATTATAATCAGCTTTAGAAGCATCTATCTTTTTACCTATTCCTATTAAATCTTGTAATAAACCATCAAATTTATCATATAAAGCACCTGCTTGTCTTGCTATTTCTAAAGCATTTCGTTGTTGTTTTTCGTTATTCCACATTGTATCAATAGTACGTAGTGTTGCTAATAGGGTAGTAGGTGTAACAATAACAATGTTTTTTTCAAAAGCTTTGTTGTATAAAGAGTTATCTTGATTTAAAGCAACTGCAAACGCGGGTTCGATAGGTACAAAAAGTAGTACAAAATCGGGTGATGATATTTTATAAATATCTTCATACTTCTTTTCAGATAATTGTGCTATATGACGCTTTAACGAATTAAGGTGCGCTGTTAAAAAACGTTCTCTATCTAAATCATCATCTGTATTTACAAATTGCTCGTAAGCAGTTAAAGAAACTTTAGAATCGACAATCATCTTCTTATTGTCTGGTAAATGAATAACAACATCAGGTAAAATTCGTTTACCTTCATCATTGGTAAATGATTGTTGTACAAAATATTCTCTATCTTTTTCTAAACCAGATTTTTCTAAAACACGCTCCAATACCAACTCTCCCCAGTTCCCTTGAGTTTTACTATCACCTTTTAATGCTTTTGTTAAATTGATAGTCTCTTTACTCATTTGCTGATTCATTTCTTTTAAACCAAGAATCTGTTGGCGTAATGCAGAATGATAATCAATACTTTCTTTATGAGTTTTATCAACTTTATCTTCAAATATTTTTATTTTTTCTTGAAGAGGATTTAAAATGTTCTGAATGTTCTCTTTATTTTGAAGTGTAAATTTATTTGATTTTTCATCTAATATTTTATTTGCTAAATTCTCAAATTCTTTGGTGAACTTTTCTTGTAATTTTTCTACCTCTTCTTTATTCTCATTTAATTTTAACTGCAAATTTTTAAACTCTTCATTCTTTCTAGCTAATTCAATATTTAAAAACTCTTTTTCTCTACGAATTTCTTCTGTTTCTTTTGTTTGATTTTTTATTCGTAATAATAAATCTTCTTTTTGTTGCGTAACTATTTTCTCTTTTTCATTTTTTTGAACCTCTAAATTTGCAATAGTTGCATTAAGCGTATTGTTTTCTTTTTCTAAAACATCCGTTGCTTTTTTAAGGTTTAACTTACCTAGTAAATACCCAATAAAACCTCCTAAAATTAATCCAGAAATAGTAGTTGTAATTAATAATAAAGTTGTGCTCATTTAGATAAAATAAAATTTATTGAATACACAAATATAGCGCAACCTACTATAATAATTATATGTTTTGGTATTTGAAAATATATTAAAATTAACTTATTATAATAAAGTTTAGACTTTTATATAAAAAACATTTTTTATATAAAAATAAGTATATACATTTACAACTCAAATTTGACAATTTGTGATTTTATAATTGCTATGTAAAATAAACTGTCGTACTTGTATCTATATAGGCATATCTAGCCTGTATTGTACTATATCAGTATATCTATTTTGGGAGTTCTCCCAGTCTAAATACGTTTGTTTTTTTTAGTTGATTATATAATTATCTATTGTTATAGAGAGTTCGTTTTATGTTAGCAATACTAGTTACGCTATTCATAAAACAAAAGAAAATTTAAAAATTATTAACAAAAAAAAAACAAAACTATGGGATCATTTAGAGCATCGCTAGAATTAGGAGGGAAAGAATTTGACGTATTAGCTACGGAATACGAATTTAGTAGAGATACTGATAAAAAAGGTAAAATTGCATCTAATGTTTACGGAGGAAGAATCAATATTACAATAGAGTCTACCGCTGATTCATCTGTAATTGAAGCAATGTTAAATAGCCAATTTAAAGCTATTGAAGGAAAAATTGTATTTAAGAAATCTGAAGAAGATTCAAAAATGAAAGAAGTTGAATTTAAAAATGCGTACATCGTATACTATAAAGAAAACTTACATGTAAACGGAGACGTACCAATGACCATTAACTTTACTGTTTCGGCAGAACAAATGACCATTGGTAACGCAGCTATCGATAACCGTTGGCCAGTAGCATAAGTACAAATTACTAAAAGAGCAAATCTTAGGGTTTGCTCTTTTAGTATTTATACAATACTTAGATCTGTATTGGATTCTAAGTATTTAGTTATTATAAAAAAACTATGAAAACTACTGTAAAAGATAATTTACGAATAGACTATACGAAGTACCAGGCAGATGAACTAGCTGAAACAATTTCAGATGCGTTGTTTTTCCCACTATATGTTGGGGAAATAGTAGTAAAAAACCTACTAATTTTCCTTGTAGGAATAAGTATATGTACTTATTTTGGTACCTATCATTGGTCTACTGCAATACTATTTTTTATACTTTCTTTAGCCGTAACCATACCAAGTATTATTATTTTTTCGGCAATACGACTTTTAACAACAATAAAAGAAGATTTAACAAAAGTATATACCATTACTATAGATACAGCTAAACATGTATATGCAGATTCTAATAGGTTAGTGGCACAACGAAAAAATGATATTTCCTTGGTAATATCATCAAGTGATGTATTTAAAGGTGTTGCAATCTATGCAATACAACCTATAGTAAAACGAGTATTAGCAAAACGTATAAAATTTTTTGCACCACCTTTTATTTGGATTGTCAATTTGCTATTTAAAGCAATATTTTTACGTAAATCACCCGAATTAATTGTTGAGAAAGAAATTGAAAACCCAAACACGGCCAATAATAACCTTGAAGATAAAATAACCTCTTTAGGCAGTAAAACAGTCAATGGTGTTTTTATAGCTTTTAAATTCCCATTTAGACTCGTATTAATTATTTACGGAATAGTTAATACACTTTTAATATTGTTGTTTATTTCAATTCTATAAAAAATATTTTTATTATTAAGTTTAACTAGAAATTTAAATATTAGATTACTTATATTTTAATGAAATACTTAGGTAATGACTAGTTGAGCGCAGTTAAACCCCATCTTTAAAATGTTTATAGTTCTCGAAACTTCGTTTGCTACTTTCAATCAAGTTATCATTTGATTTCAATAATACTCGAACAGATTACAAAAACTACATTAACCTACTTAAAATCAAGCACCTATTAATGGGGGTTAAACTATTAATTTTAGCTAAAGATATTAGAATAATTTTCAATATTTTTTTCTAAAAAATAAAGATGTATTTTTGGCGTTCATATTATAATAGATGATATCTAAATTTATATTTACTACAATTTTAGGATGGAAATTTAAAGGAGAATTTCCGAAAGAGTTAAAAAAATATGTGTTAATTGGCGCACCTCATACAAGTTGGAAAGACTTTTTGGTAGGATTGTTTTCAAAAAACATAACAGGTACAAAACTTAATTTTGTAGGAAAAAAATCATTATTTAAACCACCATTTGGTTTTATATTTAAAGCATTAGGAGGCGCTCCTATTGATAGAAGCAAAAGCATGAATGTAGTAGATGCTATTATCAATGTATTTAACTCTAAAGAAGAATTTCGTTTAGCAATTTCACCAGAAGGAACCCGACAATTTGTAGAAAAATGGAAAACAGGGTTTTATTATATTGCAACAGGAGCAAATGTGCCAATTGTAATGCTAGGTTTCGATTTTGAGAACAAACAAGTACAATTATCAAAGCCTTTTTATCCGACTGGTGATATAAATATTGATTTTGCTCATTTTTATGAGTTTTATAAAAATATGAAAGGTGATAAACCTCATTTATTTAATAACAAGAATCTGCTATAAATGCAGATTTTTTACTTCAATATAAAATTATAACTAGCTTTTATTAGCTCTTTTTAATTAAATTAATAAGAAACCTAATTGATAGTATTTCCTATAAAGTGTGATTATCTTTGCAAAAAATATTTTTTATGCCAAAGCAATTTTCAGATTTAGGAATTAATAAACAATTACAACAAAGTTTAGTTGATTTACATATTTCTGTACCAACAGATGTACAAGAAAAAGCCATTCCTGTTATTCTAAATCAAAAAGAAGATGTAGTTGTTTTAGCAAAAACAGGTACAGGTAAAACAGCAGCATTCGGATTACCCTTATTGCAATTGATTGATGTTGAAAATACTAATGTACAAGCCTTAATATTAGCACCGACAAGAGAATTAGGACAACAGATTTATAAAAATTTAGTTTCTTTTGCTACGAATACTCCTGAGGTAATCATAGCTTCACTATGTGGTGGTACACCAATTAAGCCTCAAATAGAAAGTTTAAAAGAAACAAACCATATTATAGTAGCAACACCAGGGCGTTTATTAGATTTAGTAAAAAGAGGTGCAATAAGTATTAAAGAATTAAAATACTTTGTATTAGATGAAGCTGATGAAATGGTAAGTTCTTTAAAAGAAGAAGTAGATACTATTATAAAAGCGATACCAAAAACAAGAAGAACATTATTGTATACGGCGACAATGCCTGGAGCAATAAAGCAGTTAATTCAAAATTACATGTCTAAACATGTAATTCAGATAGAAGCTGATATGACAACGGTTGGTCATCAAGGTATCGATCATCAATATGTGGTTGTTAAACCTATCGAAAAATTAGAAGTATTACTTCATTTCTTAAACTCTAAAGAAGGCGAACGAGGTATTATATTTTGTAAAACGAAAGCAGCTGTAAACAAGTTAGCAAAAAACTTAGCTATCAATAAGTTTTCATCAGGTGCTATTCACGGTAGTTTAACCCAAGGAATTCGAGATCGAATTATGGGACAGTTTAGAGAAGGACATATAAATATTTTAGTAGCTACCGATTTAGCAGCTCGTGGTATTGATGTAAAAGATGTTTCTTACGTAGTAAATTATCATTTACCAGACACTTATGACACTTATGTTCATAGAAGTGGACGAACGGCTAGGGCAGGAGCAAACGGACTTTCTTTAACTGTTTTGCAAGAAGAAGAAGTAGAAGAAATTGCAAGTTTTGAAAAAGAATTAGGTATTGTTTTTAAACCTCTTAAAAAGGCAGATACTAAAAGTATAGAAGAGAACAATGGTTTATTATGGGCTAAAAAAATATTTAAAACCAAGCCTAATCGTAATGTTTCTGAAGATTTTAGAGCAAAAGTAAAAACCATATTTCATCACTTAACAAAAGAAGAATTAGTTGATAAATTAATGGCAAATTATTTAGCTGAAACAGGTGCTTTAAAACCAAAATTAGAGAAAAATAAAAAATAATTTTATAAATGTAGTTTATGTGAAAATATCGTTACATCTTTGCATACAATTAGTATTATAAATTTAATTACATTACAATGAGTAAAGGAACAGTAAAGTTTTTCAATGAAACTAAAGGATTTGGTTTCATCACTGAAGAAGGAGTAGAAAAAGATCATTTTGTACACGTTTCAGGATTAATCGATGAAATTCGTGAAGGAGACGAAGTTGAATTTGATTTAAAAGAAGGAAATAAAGGACCAAATGCGGTTAACGTAAAAGTTATCTAAAAATATACTTTAAGTTTTAAAAGTCCATCGTAATTGATGGACTTTTTTCTTTCAAAATAAAGAAGTAAAACGTTTTTTAAGCTAAAAATCCAAAAATTAGTAAAAAAAACGTAAAAAATTAAAATAAATTACGTAATTTATAATATATTGGGGCGATTAACATAAATTCCTTTAAAAAGGTACTTATGTACTCATTCAAAATTAAAATTATAATTATATATTAACTAATCTTATGGCAAAATCTCAGCAATCATTTAACAAGAATGAAAAAGAGAAAAAGCGTTTAAAAAAACGTGACGATAAAAAAAAGAAAATGGATGCTCGAAAGGCTGACATAAAAGAAAATGGTCCAACAGGAATCGAATTTGCATATACTGATGCTTATGGGAATTTAAGTGATACTCCTCCGGATCCTGCTCTAAAATTAGAAATAAACTTAGAAGACATTCAAGTAAGTGTTCCTAAAACTTTAGAAGGAGACAGAGAAGCGTTTGATCCTGTTAGAAAAGGAACAGTTTCATTTTTTGATTCATCTAAAGGATTTGGTTTCATTATCGATTCTGCAGATCAAGAAAAATACTTTACACACGTAAGTGGTATTATTGATGAAATTTCAGAGAATGATAAAGTAAGTTTCGAACTTGAAAAAGGAATGAAAGGTATGAATGCTGTAAAAGTAACATTAGTTAAATAACTAATATATAATTTTACGTATTCTATAACTTTTAAATTATACCACACATACGATAAGTATATGGGGGTTTAACAACAAAAAAGAGATTAACCCAAAGGTTAATCTCTTTTTTGTTGAATAATAACAGAGTTCAGTAGATAGATACGTGTCTCTAAAGTAAATTTTAGACTAACTATGTCAGGTCGAGCGCAGTCGAGACCTATTCACCATAGTCTAAAAGTTCTCGTAAACTTCGTTTGCTACTTTCAATAAAGTTGTCATCTTATTTCAGTAATGCTCGAACAGACAAGTAATTTACTTATTATATACTAGAGATTAACACATCAGGCATATTATACAATACGTAATTACCTACTGACCTCTAAATAATAATAAGATTTTTTAAAACAGATTAGGGTTCGTTTTTAATAATACAGCCTTTGTATTTATAAAATGATCATTCAATTTATAGTGATTTTATTATTATCGAATACTCAAAATAAATTGATTAAAAATAGCTAGTTTTGTGCCCTTGTAAATAATGTAATTATAGAGGGAAAAACTTTATAATAAGAAACATGTTGAAACAATTAAAATTAAATAAGTAGTTTAAAATGAGTGAAAATAAATTGAATTTAGACATTGAATCTTGTATCACTACACTACAAAAATTATTAGAGGATACCGATCAACTTTTTGAACTCCCAGAAGCACAAAGAATAGCATTATACAAAGTTGCTGGTGAATTAACAAGACCTAATCGTGCTGAATTTGAGCGTAGAAGAAAAGACGCTAAAAAAGCAGCAAAACGTAAAATGATTGCTAAAGATACGCATGCAAGAAAGTCTACAGGAATTAGATCTGCTAGAGAAGCAGCGTTATTTGTTGCTCCAAAATTATTAGCAGCAGCTGCAATACCAGAAGATACACCAGAACTAGAATCAGCAAGAAACTGTTACGTTTGTAAAACAGTTTTTACCAAACTACATCACTTTTATGATACCATGTGTACAGAATGTGGTGATTTAAATTACGCAAAACGTTTTCAAACGACTGACTTAAAAGATCAAGTAGCTGTTATTACAGGTTCTAGATTAAAAATAGGGTATCATATAACTTTAATGTTATTACGTTCTGGAGCTACTGTAGTTGCGACAACACGTTTTCCCGCAGATTCAGCCATTCGTTTTGCTAAAGAAGAAGATTATAAAGATTGGAGTGATCGTTTACATATTCATGGTTTAGATTTAAGACATATACCAAGTGTAGAGATTTTTTGTAATTATATTGAGCAAAAATATGATCGTTTAGATATTCTAATAAACAATGCAGCGCAAACGGTAAGAAGACCATCAGGCTTTTATTTTCATTTAATGGAAAATGAAAAATTACCTGTTGATAAACTTCCAAAGCTAGCACAAACGTTGTTAAAAGATCACACCGCTTGTTTAGAAGAACTATCAAGCTTAAGTGTTTCTACTTCTAAAACAAGTAAAAATAATGTATTACCAGTAACTTGGCATGGCCCTGAACCTGGTATTGGATTGCGTAATTCAGCAGAATTATCTCAAATCCCGTACAGTTTTGATAATTCGTTACAAACAGCCGAAGTTTTTCCTGAAGGAGAATTAGATGCAGATTTACAACAAGTAGATTTAAGAAAAACAAATAGTTGGCGTTTACGATTAGGAGAAATAGAAACTACAGAAATGGTAGAGGTACAGCTGGTAAATGCTGTAGCTCCTTTTGTTTTGTGTAACCGTTTGTCTAATTTAATGATGAAGGAAAATACAGGCAAAAAACATATTATTAATGTAACAGCTATGGAAGGAAAATTTCATAGATTTAAAAAAGTAGATAGGCACCCACATACAAACATGGCAAAAGCTGCTTTAAATATGTTAACACATACCTCTGCGTCAACTTTTGCTAAATCTGGAATTTATATGAATGCTGTTGATACAGGTTGGGTAACAGATGAAGATCCTGCTGAGTTATCAAAGAAGAAAGTTGAAGTTCACGATTTTCAACCGCCACTTGATATTGTAGATGGTGCAGCTAGAGTTATGGATCCTTTAATTGATGGAATTAATACAGGAAAACATTGGTGTGGTAAGTTTTTAAAAGATTATTTTCCTATTGATTGGTAAAATATATTTTTTATGGCATCATCTTTGCATTCTAGTAAGTAATTATTAAAATAAAATATAGTATCATTATGAGTAAAGGAACAGTAAAATTTTTCAACGAGACAAAAGGATTTGGATTTATTACAGAAGAAGGAGTTGAAAAAGACCACTTTGTGCACATTTCAGGGTTAATTGACGAGATTCGTGAAGGCGATGAAGTTGAATTTGACTTACAAGAAGGTAACAAAGGATTAAATGCAGTAAACGTAAAAGTTATCTAATACATATACTTCAAGTTATTACAAAAGCCCATCATTATTGATGGGCTTTTTATTTATAGATGAATATCTTATCTAAGATAAAGTTAAAAAAGATGGTTATTATAAGTTAATATGCCATTTTTACAATTTCTTCAACCTTTTCAGGAGATAAATTTTGATGTTCCCCTAAACCTAACCAACCACGATCGGTAAAACGTTTTGAAATTAACTCAGCAGTTCCTTCATAATCTTTAGTATAGTCAGACAATTTAGTATCAATACCTAATTCATGGAAAAAAGCAACTGTTTTTTCAATAGCAGCATTGGCTTTATCATCAATAGTGCCCTCTGTAATATTCCAAACACGCTCACCGTATTGTGCTAATTTCTCTTTTTTACTTTCAAAATTAAAAGTATAATGACTTGGTGCAATAACAGCTAATGTACGAGCATGATCGATACCAAATAAAGCAGTTAACTCATGCCCAATTGCGTGAACAGCCCAATCTGTAGGTACTCCTTTTTGAATTAATCCGTTTAACGCCATTGTACAACTCCACATAAAGTTAGAAGCAGCTTTATAATCAGTGGGATTATTTATTATTTTAGGAGCAACTTCAATTAAAGTTTGTAAAATACTTTCAGCAAATCTATCTTGTAATAAAGCACCGGTTGGGTAGGTCATATACTGTTCTAAAACGTGTGTAAAAGCATCAGCTAAACCGTTTGCTAATTGACGTTTTGGAATCGAAGTAATAACTAAAGGATCTAATATTGAAAACTCAGGAAATAAACCTGGCCCTCCCATTGCTAGTTTTTCTTTAGTTTCTCTTCGTGTAATTACAGCACCAGAATTCATTTCAGAACCTGTTGCAGGTAATGTTAGTACAGTACCAAAAGGCATTCCTTTTTCGGTTCTAATGTTTTGAGTTAAAATATCCCAAGGAGTTTCACCATTAAAAACAGCAGCAGCAGATAAAAACTTAGTTCCGTCAATTACAGAACCACCACCAACAGCTAATAAGTAGGTAATTTTTTCTTCTTTAATTACTTTTAAAGCATCCATTAAAACTGCATATTCTGGGTTTGCAGGTATACCTCCAAATTCAATAACATTTACTTTAGATAAAGCAGTTTTTACTTGATTGTAAATTCCGTTTTTCTTAATACTTCCTCCTCCAAAAAGCAATAGTACTTTTGCGTCTTTAGGAATTTCATTTTCTATTTTTTCTATGGAGTCCTTACCAAAAATAATTTTGGTAGGATTTTTAAAATCAAAATTGTTCATTTTTAACTTCTTTAGATATTTTTATTGGTTATAATTACTCAATAACAGTAACTAATTCTTCTATTGGTTTTCTAACTTTTACCAAATTAACTAACCAGTCAGCATCTTCTTTTCTGTAGCCTATTGGTAATAACACAGCACTACGTAATCCTTTTTCTCGTAATCCTAAAATTTTATCAACAGCATCAGGTTCAAAACCTTCAATAGGTGTTGCATCTACACCTTCATATGCAGCGGCAATAATTGCGTGAGAAAAGGCAATGTATGCTTGTTTTGCAGCATGGTTAAAGTTTTCTTCAGCATCTTTTTGAGGATACATACCTAATAACATTTTACGATAGTTTTCCCATCCTTCATTTTCAAAACCACGAATTTTGTTTGTTAAATCAAACATATAGTTAATTCTATCTTCAGTATAAGTATCCCAAGCAGCAAAAACAAGTAGGTGCGAACAATCTGTAATAACAGATTGATTCCAAGCTACAGGTTTAATTTGTTCTTTAATATCTTTATTTTTTACCACAAAAACTTCAAAAGGTTGTAATCCGCTAGAGGTAGGAGCTAATCGAGCAGCTTCTAAAATACGTTCTATTTTATCTTCAGCTACTTTTTTACCATTCATGGCTTTTGCTGCGTATCTCCAATTTAATTTATCTAATAATTCCATTTTATATATTTTATTTATAATATTCTAATTTATTTACAGGTTTTAATACTACTCCATGCAGACTGATATGCTTCTTCTAAATGTGTTTCATCTAATTGAAAGGAACCACGTTTTTGTGTAATCATTAAAAAAGATAATGGATTTATAGAATATGCATACAGTAAGTAATCTGATAAAGGTTTAATAACCCCTTCTTTTTTACCACGTGCCCAAAGATCGAGTAGGGGCTGTAGGTGTTTAATACCTTCATTTCTGCATTCTTCATCTATCACAGGTGTATTGTCACATTGTGCTAAGAACATTGCTTTTTCACATTCTTTAAGTTTAAAATCTGCAATGCGTTTCCATATAAGTTCAAAACCATCTTTAACGGTAGTATTTTCATTGTAAGTTTTAAAAGCATAGGTTGTATACTCTTCTTTAACCTCTATGTAGGTTTTATTTACCAAATCTTGCTTGTTTTCAAAATATAAGTAAATAGTAGCAGGTGAAACGTTTGCCATTTTTGCTATTTTACTCATTGGTGTTGCATGAAAACCATTGTTATTAACAAGTTTTATTGTAGCTTTAATCAAAGCATTACGTTTATCTATACTTTTTTGAAGTTTCACCATTTTGTATATTTATAATGCAAAGATATAAACAAAAATGAACGTTCATTCTTTTTTAACATAACTTTAAAATTCTAAAATAAACTTAGATGAAATAGGTAAGAATAGGGCTTTTTTTGTAATTAATTTGAATATAAAATTAAAAATACGCCAATCATGATGCCGATTAAGGGTATTAATTTTTTGCGTTTATTTTTTTCTTTAAATACCAAGCCACCAATAACAACAGCAATTAATATTTGACTTCTTTTTATTGCGGAAAGCAACATAATTAAGGCCTCAGGATCTTGCAAAGCTTTAAAATAAAAATAATCGGCTGCTTGTAGTAAAATTCCTACAGCAATAATAGACCAACGAAATTTAAAAGCTTTTCGTTTTTTAGCATACGGAAACCAAGTAATCGTTAAAATAACTAGTAAAATGAGCATTGTATATAAACAGAACCAAAACTGTAAAGTTTGTGGATTTAATTGTAAATTCTGAATTAAAAACTTATCATATAATCCGCTTGAAGCACCTAAAAAAGTAGCTCCTATGATGGCGAAAATCCATTTGTTACGTTTAAAGTTAATTCCTTCTTTTTTTCCAATTTGTGAATACAAAAGCACTGAAAAAATGATTAAGAAAAAACCAATCCATTGGTATAAATTAGGACTTTCTTTATAAATAACAATAGCACCTATAAAAGTAAAAAATGGGCCTGCAGAACGTATTGGTGTAACAATGGTTATGGGCAAATGTTTTAGCGCTTGATATGCTAAAATCCAAGAACTTGCCATAATTGCCGATTTTATAAAAATAAAACCATGTGTTTGCCAAGAAATATTCTGAAAATTGTATCCCTTTTCAAGCGCATAGTCAGGATAAAAAACAGCAAAAACATAAAATGCAGCTATAAATAAAAAACCACTAGAAATGGTTCCTAAAAGTACCGGAAATACTTCATTACCTTGTACTGCATGTTTTTTACATAAATTATGTAATCCTAAAAAAAGCGCTGCTAATAAACCTAAATACATCCACATAGCGCGAATATAAGTTTTTAAAGGATTTTTTAATTTTAATGTTCTATTACTTTTATTAGATGAACCAATATTGGGTTACTCTAACTTTCTTCTTAATCTATAAGTATACTATAATGTACTTCATAACAGAAAATTAAACGCTTATAACATTTGCGAGTTCTTATAAAGGTTAATTTTTTAATTTTAATATGTAAAAATTAATTTTTTCTAAATAAACTCAATAAAATCATGGATAACATAAAATTAAACTTTATTAATAGATCAAATGATATTAACAACAGTGAAATTGTAATCTTTCAAAAAAATGTAGCTCAAAATTTCGATGAAATGGTGGTTGCGTGGAAAGTAATTAAAAACTGTGGTAGAAATGATAATCACCCGTTTACATATACAATGGAAATTCAAGTATCAGCAAGTGATTCATACGGAAATTATAGTCCTAAGTTAACTGCTTATAATGGCAATGCTTTTGAGATGATTAAAGACACATCGGGAGATGTACTTAGGCTTTCTTCAACTTCAGCTACAAATGCAAATGAAGTTGAAATTATAAATAAATTAACTGTTGGCGCTATTAATGCTAACTGTTATAGAGATGGAAGTTTAGTAGCTATAAAAACAAATTTAGCTCCAGAACAAAAAGCTTTCTTTGAATTTCAACCAACAATTTTTATAGGAGTTGTTTCTCAAGTTGATGAAGGAGAAGTTTTAAACTCAGCTATAGTCTCAGAAATTAATACAAAATTTAATTTACTTGGTATTACAAGTGCTGATATTGTAATGACAGGAGGAGGTGTAGGTAAAAGCGCTACACCGTTTTATTTTACTTTAGAGAATATAAATAAATAGAGGCAATTATTTTTTATAAAGATTTACTCTAATTTGCTTCCACAAGACTTTCTAATGCGTAATACAATCTGTTTTGCGCATTTTCTTGTGAACCAAAAATAGCACGAAACAATTCCCCTTTTTCAGAAATCAGTAACCATTGCGGTGTTCCTTCTGCCTTAAACTGGTCGTACACTTTGTGATGTTCATCTATATAAATAGGAAATGGGTTTTCACCACTCGTAAAAATGCTTTTAATTGAAGCTTTTGTACCCTCTCTATTTACAAAATCAGCATGAATTCCAATAACTTTAATTGATGGGTATTTCTGTTGAAACTCATAAGCTAAAGGAATTGCACGTCCTGTACAGCCTAAACAATCATTGTTATATATAATAAGCAATAACACTTCATTTTTATAAGAAGTCATTAAATCTATTTCAGCTCCATTTAAATCTTTAACAAGTATCGTTTGTATTTTGCTATTCATTTAATTTTTCTCTTATTATAATACGCCTTACAAATTTAGGTGTTTTATACTTTAAGGTTTCTATAATTATATTAAAAACCCTGAAAACCGTGAAGTTATTGTTTTTTATATAGTTTAATATTGTTACTCAATAAAATAGTTTTGTTATATTTTTGCATTAAATGAATCAATTTACCAATTACATATCTAAAATTTTTATAGTGTTTCTTTTTATTTTAGCACCAATACTTTGTGCTCAGAATAAAGATAACTTTGTAATGTTTGGTCATACACCAAGAGTCGTTAATCGACAGTTATATAAATCTTTGTATAATGCTAAAGAAACAAAGGAAAAACTTGTTCTTTTAGATAGTATTGCTACACTATTTTTACGATCAAATAATGCGGATTCTCTTTTTTATTACGGAACAGTAATAAAAAACGAACTTTTTAACTTAAAAAAAACAGATAATCTTAAAGACAAATACGAATTAAAAGGACTTCTTTACAAAGGTTTAGGATCTCAAAATATGGGGTTTCTAGAAGAGTCTATAGGTTATTTTATAAAGGGAATTACGTTAGCTAAAAAAGATGGTTTAGTATTTCAACGGTTTCAGTTAGCCTTAGCTGATACTTATATTTTAAAAAGAGATATCTTAAAACTAAAAAATATTTTAGACGAGTTAAAGCCTATTTGTAATACTGAACCGTTATTAGTTTATTATAAAATAGCAGAGTCTAATTATAACATATTAAATAAACAGCCTGATAAGGCAAAAAAAATAATTAAAGCGGCATTAAAAACTGCCAACAAAAAGAAATACACTAAAATATATTTAAGATTAAAAACTGCTTTAGGTATGTTAATTTCTTATGAAGGTAAGTTTAAAGAAGCGCTGTCAATTTTTCATGAAATAAAAAAAGAAACATTAACTAATGGTTATTATGATATTTATATTTCTATAACTTTAAATCAAGGTGAAATTTATCAGCGTACTAAAAACTATGAAATTGCTGAAATGGTACTTTCTTCAGCGTATGTTAACTCTGTACAATGGAATCAATTAAATTTACAAAAAAAAATAATTAGAGCTTTAGTGCAACTTTACGTATCAACAGAAGATTTTAAAAATGCCTATAATTTAAAGACTCAATTAGAAAGTGTAAATCGTAAAATTATAAAGAATCAAAATTTACGGTACATTAGAAATTTAGAATTTAAATATGAAACATTAAAAAAAGAGAAAAAAATAAGTAAACTACAAGAAGATCAAGTAAAAAAAGAAACAGAAATTGAATATCAAAAAACAATAAAATATGCTATTCTTATAGGCTTTTTTATAATTCTTATTCCTATAATTTTATTTTTAATAGTTTATTATCAAAAACTTCAAGCTCAAAGTTTACTTAATAAACAACAAGAAGTATTACGTCAAAAAGAAATGACATCGATATTACAAGCACAAGAATTAGAATTGGTAAAGAATACTATTATTGTTCAAAATAAAGAAAGAGATCGTATTGCTAGAGAGTTACATGATAGCATAGGAGGAAATATTGCTGGTATAAAATTACAAATGAATAATTTAATAGATAGTAATCCTGAGGTAAGTTCATTACTAGAGCAATTAGAAAAAACGTACCAACATGTTAGAGATATTTCACACAGTTTAATTCCTGATGAATTTAAAGAAAATAACTTTACTGTTTTAGTTAAAAATTATATAGCAACATTAAACCAAAATAATACCGTACTTATTAATTTTGAGGCGTACCCAGAAAAAACTGTCAATGCTTTAAATTACACCGTACAATCTAATTTATTAAATATTATAAAAGAGCTTATTACGAATGCTTTTAAACATGCAAATGCAGTTGAAATAGATTTACAAATAAGTATACTTAAGAATGAAAATAGTATTGAACTTTTATATGAAGATGATGGTGTTGGTTTTGATTTGAAAAAGACTAGTAAAGGAATTGGTATACAAAATATAGAACATCGAGTGAAAATTTTTAAAGGTGTTTTTTCAATAGACTCGGCATTAAATAGGGGTACAGTAATAACTATTAGCATTCCGCAACAAGATAAATTATGACAACAGAATATTCTATAATAATAGCAGATGACCACACGATGTTTTTAGATGGTTTACGTAGTATTCTTTCTGAAGAAAAAAACATTACTATTATATTAGCTGCAACAAAAGGAACCCAGGTTCTTAAATATTTACAAGTTAACCCTGTACCAACAATTGATTTAGTTATTACTGATATTAATATGCCAGAGATGGATGGTATCGAGTTAAATAAAGCTATTAAAGAGCAGTTTCCTAAAGTAAAAACTTTAGTTGTTAGCATGCTAGAAGAACCAGTGAAAATTCAAAATTTAATTGATACAGATGCGAATGGCTACTTATCTAAAAATGCTGAAAAATCTGAGCTTTTAAAAGCTATTAAAACTATTTTAAAAGGAGAAAATTATTTTTCATCAAGAATAAAAAATATATTGATGGAAGCTATGTTTGCATCCAAATCAAAACCTCAAATATCTTTAACTAAAAGAGAAAGAGAAGTTTTAAAGCTCATTGCAAAAGAGTTTACTACGAAAGAAATTGCCTCTCAATTATTTTTAAGTACTCATACTATAGAGAGTTATCGAAAAAATTTAATATCAAAATTAAGTGTACGTAATATCGCTGGATTAACCCGTTATGCTATAGAACAAGGTATTCTAGATTAGTTGACTCCCTGAAAGTAGGGTATTCAATTTCACTACATTTGGTCTAAAATAGGGCTGTAAAATCACGCAACTTTGCAGTGTAACTAATTAATCAATAAAAATAAAAAATATGTTTTACGGAATTCAATTAATCCTATTAAGTATCATCGCAGTACCATCATTAATTTTAGCTAAGAAACCAAATGCAAAAGAGTTATTAGACAAAATTGAGCCTTACCAAGGTTGGATTGGTTTAATTTTTTGTTTAGGTGGTGTTTGGGGTGTTATCTCATCAATATTAAATATGGGATGGATAACTTCATATCCAATTTGGTGGATTACTCTTTTAGCAGGAAGTCTTGTTCAAGCTGTTTTAGGTTTTATGTTAGGATTTGGTATGATAAATAAATTAATATTAAGTAAAAACGAAGCTGCACAACAAAAAGCAGAAGCGTTAAGAGAAAAATTAGCTCCAAAATTAGGTAAATTAGGAGTATTCGGACTTATTGTAGGAGCTTGGATGATCGTAGCATCATTACTTTTCTTTATGTAAGCAAAACATTTTTTTGAAAAAGAAGGAAATCTAAAATATATGTTTTAGATTATATAAAACCTGTATAGTTTATAATTATACAGGTTTGTTATTTTTAAAAATTGCTATGAATTTAAATTACTACACCTGTTATACCATATAGGTTCGTACATATTGCTATGAATATAATTAAATTTACATACTTTATAATCATAATACTAAGTATCCTTTCTTGTACAACTACATACAAGAAATATAGCTCAAATAAAGTTAAAGACGCTTTTATAGTTAATTCTTCCCCTACATTTAAAGGATACTATTATCAAGGATCTGATAATGATTTTCATTACTTTATAAGTAAATGGAAATGGTGTAATAATAAATACTTTAAGCTAGCAAAAGAAGAGCTTAAAGTAATTGATAATTATGAATTTAACCTAAAAGAGTTAAAGGTTGATTTAATAAAAACTGACAATAAATTTGGAAGTAATAAGTTTTATAGACTTTACGTTGCTAAGTAACTAAAAACATTGCATTTACACGAATTATCACACTCATATATACGTTAAACTAATAAAAAATTAATAAAATGAAAGAATATACAAATGCTATAATTTTTGGAGTTGCAATAGTTGCATCTTCAATATTCTTAGGAAAAGCATATACAGATAGAAATAAAGTTGAAGGAGAAATTCAGGTAACAGGTTTAGGAAAAACTGACTTTTCTTCTGATTTGATAGTTTGGGAAGGAAGTTTTGGGGCGGAAGATGTAGATGTAAAACAAGCATATTTAACTTTAGAGAAAAATAAAGCTACGGTAAATGCATATCTAGCTAAAAAAGGAATTAAAACAGCGCAACTTATTTATAGTGCTGTAAAAACAAATGAAAAAAGTAAACAACTATATTCTTCAGATGGAAATTTTATGGGGAATGAGTTTGTTGGATATGAATTAACTCAAACTGTTCAGATAGAATCTAAAGAAGTTGATAAAATTGAAAAGATATCCAGAGAAATTACAGAATTGTTAAATCAAGGGGTCCAGTTTTATTCAGAATCACCAAGGTACTATTATACTAAACTTGCTGATCTTAAAATTAAAATGATTTCTAAGGCAACTGAAGATGCCAGATTACGAGCAGAAAATATCTCTAAATTCTCTGGTGGAAAATTAGGTGAATTAGAATCAGCTAAAATGGGAATATTTCAAATTACTGGGCAAAATTCAAAAGAAAATTATTCTTGGGGTGGTACTTTTAATACAAGTTCTAGAGAAAAAACAGCCTCAATTACAATGAAATTGATATATAAAGTGGACTAATTATGCAAATAGTTAAACAATCATTATATCTATTATTTTTTTGTTACCTAATTATTTCTTGTACTACTATTATTACGAATAGTAATGAGAATGATGAATACGAAAAAATTAGAAATTTAATAAACGAAGTTTACAAAACTCCTTATCCTTATAGAAATAGCAAATTAAAGAATGATGTGTTTTCAGAAAATTTGTTATCCTTAATTTCAGAGGCTAGGGTAGTTGAAAAAAAATCGAGTGAACGTATCCCAGAAAGTGAACGCAAAAATATTAAACCTATTTTTTTAATAGAAAGTGAAATTTTTGCAAGTTTATATGAAGGGTATGTGTCTTATTCAATAACCAAAATAACCATTGATAAAAATAAACATCTGATTGAGATAAAATTTATTAATGATTTAAATGCGACTAAAGAAGTATGGATAGATAAACTTATCGTTATTAAAGAGAATGGTTTGAAATTAGATAATGTTATTTATAACAAAGACAAAACTGGCGTAAAAGATTTAAAGAGTTTTTTATCAAGTTTTAATGAAGAATATTATAAAAGCATTAAATAAAGTAACTGCAAACTAAATTTTTATTTAAAAAAAAGGTATAGTTCAATACTTCTATATAATTAAGTATTCAACTATTTGTCCTATTTTTTTATTCATTTTTTTGATAGTTTTAAGAACAAAAAATATAGTAAAGAATTATTAACTATATTCACCCATGCTTTAAAAAAGACAATACTGGTAAAATATAATTACCAATTACATTGTAAATAGTAGTTGCGCTATGAATCAAAATATAATAACTAAAGAAAAATTTACTTTAATAGTTGTTTTTTGAACCTTTTTTTAAGCATGAATTTTCTTAAATAAACTAAAAAAAAAATTATGAAACAAAAAACATCAAGCGCATTTGTAGCTGCTTCTTGGGTTGCATTGGGAACAGGAGCATTAGGGTATTTAATTGGTCTTTGGAGGTCTGATATGTTATTAAACGAAAAAGGGTATTATTTTACTGTTTTAATGTTTGGCCTTTTTTCAGTGGTATCACTACAAAAAAGTGTTAGAGATAGGCTAGAAGACCTTCCGGTAACAGATATTTATTATAGTATATGTTGGTTTGCTACAATTTTATCAATTCTTTTGTTAATTATAGGTCTTTGGAATGCAACTTTATTACCTAGTGAAAAAGGTTTTTATGCATTTGCTTTTTTGTTAGCCCTTTTTGGAGCTATTACCGTACAAAAAAACACTAGAGATAATTTATTAGCTAGCTAGTAACGCTGTTGTCTAAACAGAAGCGTACAACTATCTAAAAAAATAAAGCACATATAAGATGCTAAGAACTCTTTCTTAATTAATAGGAAAGAGTTTTTTTTGGATATAAAGCTTTGTTATGGCCTCTTTATAATGCCAAATAATTATGTATTTGATTCGCTTTATAAAATGTTTCTATTCCAATATATTCAAACTCTTTGTTTTTCTATAGAATTTTAGCTACTTAATTTTCAAAGAGTTTTAAAAATAAGAATATAACTAAACAAACATTCTTAACTGTTTTAATCATTATAATTAGTTCATCATTTGGTGGAGTATTATGACGTTTTCATGATATACAATCATGAGTGTTTTCCTGAAAGTTGGTTTTTAAAGATACTAACCTAAAGATGAACCCCTGAAAGTAGGGTATTCAATTTCACTATATATGGTCTAAAATAGGGCTGTAAAATCACGCAACTTTGCAGTGTAACTAATTAATCAATAAAAATAAAAAATATGTTTTACGGAATTCAATTAATCCTATTAAGTATCATCGCAGTACCATCATTAATTTTAGCTAAGAAACCAAATGCAAAAGAGTTATTAGACAAAATTGAGCCTTACCAAGGTTGGATTGGTTTAATTTTTTGTTTAGGTGGTGTTTGGGGTGTTATCTCATCAATATTAAATATGGGATGGATAACTTCATATCCAATTTGGTGGATTACTCTTTTAGCAGGAAGTCTTGTTCAAGCTGTTTTAGGTTTTATGTTAGGATTTGGTATGATAAATAAATTAATATTAAGTAAAAACGAAGCTGCACAACAAAAAGCAGAAGCGTTAAGAGAAAAATTAGCTCCAAAATTAGGTAAATTAGGAGTATTCGGACTTATTGTAGGAGCTTGGATGATCGTAGCATCATTACTTTTCTTCATGTAAGTTAAACAGTTTTTGAAAAAGAAGGGAGTCTAAAATAAGTATGTTTTAGGTTATTTAAAACCTGTGTAGTTTATAGCTATGCAGGTTTTTTTGTGGATATTATTATAAATAATATTCCGTTTTATCTATTATATCTTTTAAAACAAAATAACTTTCAAGAATTCCGATATTATCTATTTTAGAGAGTTTTAAACGAATAAAATCATGATAATCTTCAATGCTTTGTAAGTTAATTTGTAAGAAAAAATCTACTTTTCCTGCCATATGATAGCATTTTTGCACATCTTTTAATTCTTTTATTTGCGCTTCAAATTTATCAATAAAACCCTCGTCATGATAACGTAGTGTAACCATACATATAGCAGTAACAGGTATGTTTATACGTTTTTTATCTAAAATAGCTACATACTTTTTAATTACATTTAATTTCTCTAAACGTCTAATTCTTTCATAAATAGGAGATATGGTTAAGTTTAGGGTTTCAGAAATTTCTTTCGCCGTTTTTTTACAATCAGCCTGTAAAATTCTTAATATTTTTAAATCAGTTTCGTCTAGTTTCATCATGTGTTTACAGTAAAAATTACTTTTTGTAATAAGTAACTACCTCTTAAAAAGTGATAATTATTTAATATTATAATTAAAAAGATAAAATTACTTATTTTAAGTAAGATTAAAGTTATTATTACTTGTAAATAACAGATTTGTATACTTTTGTATGGAATTAAATTAATTAGAACATGAAGATATTAGTTACAGGAGCAGGAGGGCAGTTAGGTACCGTTTTAACCACATCATTAAAAGAAAAATATGGTAAAAATGCCGTAATAGCTTCAGATATAGTTAAAATTGATGGTTATGAAGGTATTTTTGAATTGTTAGACGCTACAGATGAAGCTAGTTTAACTAAAATAGTAGCAGCACATAATGTTACTGAAATATACCATTTAGCAGCAATTTTATCTGCTAATGGTGAGAAAAACCCAATACAAACATGGGATGTTAATTTAAAATCGCTGTTTAATGTTTTACAGGTTTCTGTAAATCAAAAAATAGAAAAAGTGTTTTTCCCTAGCTCAATAGCTGTTTACGGACCAACAGCTCCAAAAATAGATACAAAACAAGATGCTTATTTAGATCCAACAACTGTTTATGGTATTAGTAAAGCTGCCGGAGAACATTGGGCACAGTATTACTTTTTAAGATATGGATTAGATGTACGTTCTATAAGATACCCAGGGGTTGTTGGATACCAATCTTTACCTGGTGGCGGAACTACTGATTATGCTGTAGATATTTATCATAAAGCAATTAATAATGAAGATTTTACTTGTTATTTAAGAGAAGATGCATGCTTACCAATGATTTATATTGAGGATGCAATTAGAGCAACTCTTGAAATTATGGAAGCACCTAAATCGCAAATAAAAGTTAGAACTTCATATAATCTTGCTGGTGTTAGTTTTACACCAAAAGAAATAACAGCTTCTATATTAAAATGGTATCCTGATTTTAAAGTTGTGTATACTCCTGATTTTAGACAAAATATTGCCGATTCATGGCCAGCATCAATAAACGATAATCCTGCTAGAAAAGATTGGAACTGGAAGCCTAATTACGATTTAGAGGCAATGACCAAAGAAATGATCACACAATTACAAAAACAAGAGTAAGTTTTTTAAATACTTATAAAAAAAGCTAATTATAATGGAAAACAAAAGGATAAGTGCTGAGCTTAAAAATTATGGACTAGTGTTTATTGGTGCTATTGTAGTTGCTTTAGCCTTTGGGTTATTTATAGTACCCTATAAGATTGTACCTGGAGGGGTTTTTGGTTTAGGAATTGTTATTAGTGAGCTCTTAGGTTTTTCATCTATAGGTATTATAGCACTATGCATTAATATTCCTTTATTGTTATTGGGAACTTGTTTCTTAGGAAAAAAAACTGGACTTAAAACAGCTTTTTTCATGATTTCATCTTCTTTTTTATTAGATTTTTTGTTAATAATAACTAAAAGTAGAATTATAGTTAATGACGTATTATTATCATCAATTTTTGGCGGTATTTTAGTAGGTGTTACAATTTTTTTAGTTAAAAAAGCAGGCGCAACAACAGGTGGACAAGATATTATTGCTAGAATTTTATCTCCAAAAATAAATGTTGATTTTAATCAATTGATACTTATTATTGATGCAATAATTATAATCTTTGGAATTTTTACTTTTGGAGATTATACAATGGCTACCTATTGTTTAATTACAATTATAGCCACAAGTAAAACAATTGAACATTTTATGAAACAAGATGTTCAGAATAAAACAGTGTTAGTTTTTTCTAAAAAGAATCATATAGTTCAAAGAAACATCACAAATAATAAAACTATTTCTAAAAATTTAATTAAAATAATTCATAAAGATTCTGATGAAAAAATGATTCTAATTACAAAAAACAATAAAAACTTATCTGTAATTGAAGCTGTTATTTATAATTCAGATCCTGAAGCTCAAATAATAACACTCGAATCTAATTTCAGCTTAGGAAATATATAATTAAACTATTTACAAACTTAAAAAAAGGTACTGTATAATAACTATACGGTACCTTTTTTTATGTTTTAATTGATCAGTATATTTTTAATTAAACAGCAACTGTTTTAGCATATTTCATAAAATAGTCTTCAAAACGTTTTAAAGCTGGGTACATTTTATCAGAATAAAGTACAAACTGACACTTATTAAGACTTTGTGTTGCAGCCATTAATGCAGTGTAAGAAGCGTTGTTTGTTAAAAACTGAGCATCATCAATACTAAATATCTTTAATTGTGAGGTACTTATACCTTCTAACAAAAGTAATTTATTTAATATTTTAGGTGTAGCAATAAGCACATCAACTCCTTCAAATATTTCTGATTTAAGTACATCAATATGAAGTTTTTCATCGGCTAAATAAACACGTAACTCATGATATCTAGTATACTTAAAAAAAGCATCGTTTAATGCTATTGCCTTATCATTATCTCCTGCTAAAACAATGGCTCTTGGTGCATTACCAACAACCTCAAATTTTAATTTATGCAAGGTAGTAAGTATAAGCGCCGTTGTTTTTCCGCTACCTTCAGGTGCTGTACAATAGGTATTGGCACCACTCTTTATTACAGGAATGCTTGCTTTCTGAAAAGGAGTAGGTATTGTTATTTCTAGAGATTCTAATTTCTCTTTAATATCGGCATGTAATTTTTTAAAAGGCATAGATAGGGTACTAAACAAATGATTATTTACAGAAATGTAAGGCGGCAAATATACAATTAAATTGATGTAATTATTTTTTTATAGTTTTTTTTGAAAGTAATAAGATAGCTGTATAACTACGATGTTTTTTTATAGCTCCAAACAGCTAAACCATTCATGAAAACAGCAAATAAGAGTGTTTTTAGTAACTGTGGATAAACGTCTACAATGCCAGCACCTTTTAGCATAACCATACGCATAACTTCTACAAAATACTTTATTGGGTTAAAAGCGGTGAGTACTTGTGCCCACTCAGGCATGCTTTCAATAGGAGTGAACAAACCACTCATTAAAATAAAAATAACAGTAAAAAACCAAGCAATAAACATAGCTTGCTGTTGTGTGTCTGTAAAATTAGAAATAAACAAACCGATTCCTAAAATAACCAGAATATAAATAGATGTGTAAAAATACAATAGCGATAAACTACCAATCATTGGAACCTTAAATATCACTTTAGCTAAGATTAATCCAACAGTTAGTAAGCCCATTCCGATTACCCAAAACGGAAATAATTTACCAATAATAAACTGACTTTTCTTTATTGGAGTTACATTAATTTGCTCTAGTGTTCCAATTTCTTTTTCACGAACAATGTTCATTCCTGAAAGAAATAATGTAATCATCGTAACCAGTAATACTAAAATACCAGGTACCATAAAGGTTTTATAATTTAGGGTTTTATTATACCAAAAAAGCGGAATGGTTTCAATATTTATTGGTTGCATTTGTTTGTTTGAAGGTTGTAATACATCAACTTTTAAATTTTGATTAAAGCGTTGAATTACCTGTGTTACATATACATTTTCAACCCCAGCTGCTGCACCATCAATGGCATTAATGGTAACACCCAAACTATTGTTTTTATCTTTTTGTAAATCGCGTTCAAAATATTGCGGAATTTCTAATACAACATCTACGTTTCCTTTTAACATGGCTGAACTTGCTACTGCTTCCGAAGGAAAACTTGTTAATACATTAAAATACGTTGACGCATTAAATTTTTCTAGTAATGCTCTTGATGTTGATGTACGGTCGTTATCGATATAACCAAACTTAATATTTTTAATTTCAAAAGTAGCTGCGTTAGATAAAATGACAAGTTGGAGTAGTGGCAGCACAAAAATAATAGGCAACATTCCTTTGTTCCTGAAAATTTGCTTGAACTCTTTTTGTATGATGTATAAAATTGTTTTCATTATTCGAGTCTGATTTTATATTTCTTTACACTTAAAGCCATAAAAAAGAGTGTCATTCCTATTAAAATTAAGGTCTCCTTCCATATAAACTGTAACCCAACTCCTTTAAGCATAATTCCTTTAATGATAATAATAAACCATTTTGCAGGAATTATATTACTAATAAGCTGTAATGGTAAAGGCATGCTTGATATTGGAAAAATGAATCCAGATAATAATATTACAGGTAGCATTAATCCCATTAAAGAAATCATCATTGCTGTTTGTTGTGTTTTAGATATAGTTGATATTAAAATACCTAAAGCCAATGCTGTTATTATAAAAAGAACACTTTCAAAGCCTAATAAGAATAAACTTCCTTGAACGGGCATTTTAAAAATAAACATACTTAATGCAACAATAACTACAGCATTAATAATAGACAGAAATATATAAGGAAATACCTTACCTATAATTACTTGAATAGGTTTAATTGGTGATACTAAAAGTATTTCCATGGTTCCTAATTCTTTTTCTCTAGTGATAGAAATAGAAGTCATCATTGCCGAAACCAACATTAATATTATAGTCATAACACCAGGAACAAACATGTACACACTTTTTAGCTCAGGGTTATAAACCATTCTTGTTTGCGGTGTAATTTGATATGAAACCTTGTTACCTTTATTTAACTCCTTTTGATATTGTTTAAGAATAGCATTTACATAATTACTTATCGCATTTGCGGTATTTGGGTCTGTCGCATCAGTAATAATTTGAATCGTTGCTTTGTGCTCTTTAATTAGATTTTCACCAAAACCTTTTTCAAAATTTAAAACAGCTTTTACTTTTCCTTTTTTAAAAATGGATTCAATAGCTGACTCTTTTTCAATAATTTGTTTAATGCTAAAATATTTTGAGGCTCCTATTTTAGTAATAATCTCTTTGGTATTAACATCTTTAGAATGGTCTAAAACAGCAATGTTTACATTATTAATTTCATTAGTTATGGCAAAACCAAATAATAAAATTTGAGCAATTGGCATTCCGAAGAGTATAAACAACGAGCGTTTATCTCTAAAAATATGGTAGAATTCTTTTTTTACAAAACCTATAAAACGCTTCATCCTCTTGCTAGTTTTAAGAATACATCATTCATATTTGTTACTTTAAACTGTTCTTTAAGTTTTTTGGGTGTATTTAAAGCTTCTATTTTACCATTTACCATTATAGAAACACGATCACAATATTCTGCTTCATCCATGTAGTGTGTGGTTACGAAGACGGTAGTTCCTCGGTTTGCAGCCTTATAAATGAGTTCCCAAAACTGTCGTCTGGTAATCGGATCTACGCCTCCGGTTGGTTCATCTAAAAACACAATTTTAGGATCGTGAATTAAAGACACCGAGAATGACAATTTTTGTTTCCATCCCAATGGTAAAGTCCCTACTAATTTGTTGGCTACTTTTTCTAATCCTAATTCTTCAATTAAAGCATTCGATTTTTCTTTGATTCGTTTTCTTGACAAGCCATAAATACCACCAAAAAAAGTAATATTTTCTTTCACTGTTAAATCGTCGTACAAGGCAAATTTTTGGCTCATATATCCGATATTTTTTTTAATAGCTTCAGCTTGTGTAAAAACATCAAACCCTGCTACTTTAGCTTTCCCAGAAGTAGGAGTAGAGATGCCAATCAGCATTTTCATTGCCGTTGTTTTCCCTGCGCCATTTGCTCCTAAAAAACCAAATATTTCGCCTTTTTCAACTTCAAAAGTAATTGCGTTTACAGCTGTGAAATCACCAAATACTTTGGTTAATTCTGCTACTTGTATAACTTTGTTATTGTCCATTATTTTGCTAGTTCCATAAAAGTATCTTCAATAGTAGCTGTAGTTATTTCAATTTTTATATTGAATAAATTTTTGCTTTCTAAATAGGTTTTCAATTCTTTCGGATTAAAGTCCGTTCTGCTATCGGTGTAATGTACAAACTCACCAAAAGGATATACACTGTGGTTATGCACATACTCTTTTAAACTATTAATTAAATGATACATGTTATTAGCCGACACATTGTAAATTGGTTTTGGATAATGCTTTACAATAGCGTTGGGAGTATCAATCTCTAAAATTTTTCCATTTTGAATAAGTGCAATTCTATCACACAAAGCAGCTTCATCCATATAAGGTGTTGATACTAATATGGTAATTCCTTTTTGTTGCAAGCGCTTTAACATGTCCCAAAACTCTTTTCTCGAAACAGGATCTACACCAGTAGTAGGCTCATCTAAAAATAAGACCTTTGGTTTGTGAATTAACGCACAACACAATGCCAATTTCTGTTTCATACCACCAGAAAGTTTTCCTGCTCTACGGTCTTTAAATGGTTCAATTTGAACATAAATATCTTTAATTAAATCGTAATTAGCCTCAATGGTTGTTCCAAAAATAGTGGCAAAGAAATTTAGGTTTTCTTCAATCGTTAAATCTTGATATAACGAGAATTTACCAGGCATATAACCAACGTTATTTCTAATGCTTTTATATTCATTAACCACTTCAAAACCTGCAACAGTCGCAGTACCTTCGTTAGCTATTAAAAGTGTGGTTAAAATTCTAAAAAGCGTGGTTTTACCAGCGCCATCTGGCCCAATTAACCCAAAGAGTTCACCTTCATTTACATTAAATGAAATGTTCTCTAAGGCTTTTACGTTTTTAAAAGATTTTGATATGTTACTAACAGCAATACTCATTTATTTAAAATAGTTAGCATACCCAGCTAAATGTTTTTCCATGGTCTTAAAATTAGCTTTACAGATTTCTAAATTTCCAGATTCTAAACCTTCAAAAATCGGCATCATTGGTTTTAGGTAATTGTGTAATTGATTGTGTGCTTCGCCTTTCATAGTACATTTTTGAAAGATGGTTGTAAATTCGGTTTCTAATTCATTTTTTAGGGTAGCATAGGCTGCAACATTTTTTCTATCTGAAAAAGAGTGCATTATCTGTTGCATTTTCTTAATACCTTGAGTCGTTTCTATATTGGTTTGCCACAGTTTTGTATTATCTAAACGAACACCTTCAATTTTTATAGATTTTACGTCAATCTCTTTTTTATTTTCTGAATTACAAGCAGTTAATAATGTAACTACCGTAATTAATAATAGTATATTTTGTTTTATCATCATTTGTTTATATTTATTAGTATAAGGTTTATTTATCAGTAGAAATCCACATTTCAGCAGGCATTCCAATTTTTAAGCTTCCGTCATTTGGTACCTTTATTTTTACAGCATATACCAAGGCAACACGTTCTTCTTTTGTTTGAATAATTTTTGGCGTAAATTCAGCTTCAGCAGCAATCCAACTAACAGTTCCTTTATAAGATTTCATGGTGCTATTCGCATCAATTTTTACGGTAACTCCTTGCCCTATACTTAAATTTGCTAATTGTGTTTCACTTATATACACTCTTAGCTGCATCGTACTTAAATCGGCAATTTTATATAGCGGTTTTCCAAAAGCGGTAATTTCATTTAGTTCAGCATATTTGTTTAAAACAGTACCGTTTACAGGATTAATTATTTTGCTTTTTTGTATTTTATATGCTATTTGTTTTAATTGAATATCAATAGCTTCTAGTTCATTTACAGCAGGAGCATTGTTAATTTCTACGCTTCTAATCTGACTTTTCACAACCGCTATTTCACCTTTAATAGCATCTAATTGTTTTTGTGTACCAGCATTGTCTTTAATTAAATTCTCAATTCTACGTTCGTTTTTGTTGGCTGTTTTTAATTGGGCATTCAACACATTAATTTGAGATAACACGCCTTTAGATTTAGAATTAATTACAGACTTCGCTATTATAAGTTGTTCCCGTTGTAGGGCTAGTGGAATGGTATCTACATAACCTATAAATTTATTCACTTCCAACTTATCGCCTTCATTAAGATCAAATTGCATTAATTTTCCGTTATTTTCAGCTGAAATAGTTATTTCTGTGGCTTCAAAATTGCCATAACCATCCGCTTTTTCATTAGTATCACTACAAGAAAAAAAGTTGGCTGTGATAATACTTATTCCTATTATATAATTATTGTTTTTCATTTTCTGTATAAATTATTTATTGCCCTTTAATTACGTTGTAATTAGCTTTAGCAAGTTGTAATTGTATTTTGTTTTTTACCAATATATTTTCATCTTCATATAAATTAGTAAGTTCAGTAATATAGGCTGAAGATGTAATAACACCGTTCTTAAGCTGTGAAGCGGCAGTTTGTAAAACTTCTTTTCTAAGATTTATAATTACTTGATTTGCTGCTATTGTAATTGCTGTTTTTTCAATTTCCTTTTGCTGCTTGTTTAATTTAATCGTAGTATTTAACTTAAAAATTGCTGACTCATTAGCAACAATACTTTTATTAATAGCTAATGATTGGCGTTGCTTTTTATTCGAATTCCAATCAAAAACATTCCAATTTAGTTTAACACCAACGGTATAAAATGGCTGAAAATAATTATCAAGCATATTCAAACCAGGGTTTCCGTATCCACCAGTAGCAAAACCATGTAATTTTGGTGCTTTTTGTTTTAATAGTAGGTTTTCAAAACTTTCAATTTCATTTTTTTTGAGTTCAAACAACTTCAACTCAGGCCTATTTAAAGCTCCTTGTAATTGAGTCGTTATAATTGGGTTTTGAAACAAGGTCAACTTATTTAAAGGTTTACTTATTAAGCTTGAAAGTGACTCTATTAAAGAAGCCTTATTGTTTTCGACCTCATTAATTTGTAGTTGTACTTTTAGTAATTCAACTTCTAATACTTTGTCAGAAGCGGGTAGGAGTACGCCATATTTTACAGCAGATTTTACTTCTTTAAACTTTGCTTGTAATTGTGTTTTTTTAGCTGCTAACAACAACGTAGTTTCTTGTACTAATAAAACAGAAAAATAGAGTTGGTTTATTTGTTGCTTTAATTGATATAAAGTAACCGCTACCTGTTGTTGTTTGGTTTTTAATTGAATAGCTTTTGCATTTAACGTTGCGTTTATAATCCCTCCGTTATAAATTAATTGGTTTACAGAAACCGTTGCACGATATTGCTCTTTATTTAAGGGCTCTATATTCGCATTCGGAATAGGTATTTTAATAACATCAGATTGATATGTTGCTTGTGCGTTTAAATTAATTTGCGGCAATTTTGATGTTGCTATTACAGCAGCATCTAATTTATTCTGCGCTTCCAACAAATTTAATTGTTCAACTAAAGGATAATTGTTCGTTACTAACTGGTAACATTCCTTTAATGTAATACGCTCTTGTGCCGCAGTAGGCAGCGCGATTAATATTGTTAAAATGAGTATGAAACGTTTCATTTTATACGTTTTTTATTGAATTGATAATGAAATTAGAAACCTCTATTTTACGATCTTCCATCAGTTGTTTGTAGGTAGTGTCATCAGTATCTGTAAATGCCATGATTAATGGTTTAGCAACAAACGGAAAAATATTTAATGCCATTATATTTATAAATAGTTGCGCTGCACTTATAGGTTTTATGATGCCTTTTTCAATTTCTTGCGCTACCTGAATTTTAAATTTATCTAAATTAGGAAACCCTTTGTTTTCTTTTAATTTTAAAATAAAATCAGGATTTCTATTCAGTTCCTGAATGATAAAACTGGGTAAATAAGGATGCTTAATAATAAAGGTTATATAGTTTGATGTAAACTTTTTTATTTTCTCTTCAATACTAGAATCGTCATTTAAAATAACATTTAATTGAGGAGCCAATAGTGAAAAAGCATTTTTAAAAACTGCTTCAAAAAGTAATTGTTTACTTCTATAATAATAATGTAGCATTGCTTTGTTAATACCTGCTTTATCTGCTATTTCTTGCATGCGAGCACCATTCATCCCTTTAGATTGAAAAATGTTTTTAGCAGCACTTAATATTTGTTCTTCGGTGTTTTTATCTTTTGTCATATCTAACTATATAGTTTAACCATTTGGTTAACAAATGTACAAATAATTATTTAATGTGGATAAATGGGAAAAGTATTCATAGTTTAAAACTATCTTAAAAGATAGTAAAACCAAGTAGTAGAGATTGTTTTGCTGGGTTCACTTAAGGTGAAAATTAGTAGTAAACTTCCATATTTTAAAACAATGAAATGCAAAAAAAAAGCAACTGATATGTTTTAGTTAAACTGGTAAATGAAAAATATGAGTGCACGTGATAAAAGTCATATTTCAATATAAATACCTATCGTACATTTACGATAAGAGATATGAAAAGAACTTTAGAACATATAGCATACAATGAAAATACGGAAGCTTTATCTAAATACGCTAAAGCATTAGGACATCCTACACGTATTGCCATTTTAAAACATCTTGAAAAACAATCGTGTTGTTTTACTGGAGATTTGGTTGATGTATTACCAATTTCTCAATCAACAGTATCACAACATTTAAAGGAGTTAAAAAATGCAGGTTTAATTCAAGGAGAATTAAAACCGCCAAAAATAAAATATTGCATCAATAAAGAAAACTGGAAAATTGCAAAAATGTTATTTCAACAGTTTTTTGATTGAAATTTTTAATCGCAGGGCGATAGCCAAGGGGTAAATTCCCCGAGGCTTGCATCGAGGTAATTCATTAAGTACATCGTCTATTGGCGATAAACAAATATAAATACTATGACCAAAATTATTAAAATATTAGGAACAGGTTGTCCAAAATGCCAATCAATGACAGGTGTTGTTAAAGAAGTAGTTGCTACAAATAACATTGATGCTACTATTGAAAAAGTGGAAGATATAATGAAAATTATGGAGTTCAACGTAATGATTACACCTGCTTTGGTAATAGATAATGTAATTACAATTAAAGGTAGAGTACCTTCAAAAGAGGAGGTATTGGCACTGTTAAACTAATAAAACCGACTATGAATTATCAAATCAAGGCTTCAGCTGTTTCAAAACAAGATGCAGTTGTTCATATAAAGCAATCAAATATAGCTTTTGGCACAACATCAAAGACTGCTGAAACCTTGCCAAATCCTGCCGAATTATTCTTAGGTTCTTTTGCTTCCTGCATATTAAAAAATGTGGAGCGCTTTTCTGGTATGATGAAATTTAAGTATACCAAAGCTACCATTGAAGTAAATGCGATACGTCTTGAAAATCCGCCAAGAATGGAAAATATTAGTTACAGTTTAACAATTTACAGCAACGATAAAAAATTGAATCCAGACTTGCTTAAAAAGAACATTGAAAAGTTTGGTACTATTTACAATACGGTAAAATTGTCTTGTTCAATCTCTGGTACTATTAACACGATTAAAAATGTTTGATTGGATACAAAATATAGCAGATTGGTTTGTTTATGATACCTTAAATTTAAGTAAAGAGGAGCATTTAGCGGAAGCTTTAAACTTCTTTATTTATGATAGCACAAAGATTTTAATCTTACTTTTTGTAGTCATCTTTTTTATGGGAATCGTTAATAGTTACTTTCCTATAGACAAGGTTAAAAACTACCTGTCAAGAAATAAATTATTCGGATTGGAATATCTTATGGCAAGTCTTTTTGGTGTGGTAACACCTTTTTGTTCTTGTTCATCAGTTCCTTTATTTATTGGTTTTGTAAGAGGAGGAATCCCGTTAGGTGTCACCTTTTCTTTTTTAATTACTTCGCCATTGGTTAATGAAGTAGCCATTGGTCTTTTTATTGGCTTGTTTGGTTTAAAAACAACAATACTCTATGTAATTAGTGGTGTGTTATTGGGCACAATATCTGGTATCATACTTCAAAACCTAAAACTAGAAGGCTATTTAACACCTTGGGTAAAAGAAATATTAGCAAACGCTCAAAGAGACCAAGACATATTTAAAGTAGAAAAACAAACCTTTAAACAACGCTTACCAATTATTTGGGCAGAAGTAGCAAAAATAGTTAAAGGTATTATTCCTTATGTTTTAGTTGGTATTGCAATTGGTGGATTAATGCACGGTTATATTCCAGAAGGTTTTTTTGAAAAGTATATGAATAAAGACAACCTTCTTGCGGTTCCTATTGCTACAGTTTTGGCTATTCCTATGTACTCGAATGCTTCAGGTATACTTCCGGTAGTTCAGGTATTGGTGGCTAAAGGGATTCCCATAGGAACTGCAATTGCTTTTATGATGGGAGTCGTAGGATTATCATTACCAGAAGCAATGCTCTTAAAAAAAGTAATGACCTTAAAACTAATTGCCATCTTTTTTAGTGTCGTTACACTTTGTATCATCATATCAGGCTATTTATTTAACATCATATTATAAAATCTATAAAAATGAAATCGAAAATTCACGAAAACAAAACAAAAATTAAAGACATGAGTAAAGCAATCAAATTTTTAACAATTGTAGTAATTACGCTACTATTCACATCTTGTAAAAACCAAGATAAGAGTCAAGCAACTATTTTAGATACATCTGTTTCAAAAATTGAGGTTCTAGATTTTCATTCAACACGTCGATGTATGACCTGTAATGCTATTGAAAAAAACACGAAATACACATTGAATACTTATTTTGCTGAAGAATTGAAAGACCATAAAATTACATTTCAGATTATTAATGTTGATGAAAAGGAAAACGAAAAAATTGCTGAAAAATTCGAGGCTTTAGGAACAGCATTAATCTTAAACGTGATAAAAAAAGGAAAAGAAACTCACATAAATTTAACCGATTTTGCTTTTATGAACGGAAATGACCAAGATGCCTTTTCTAAAGAACTGAAAGCTAAAATAGCTACTGAATTAAAATCGCTCTAAATGGATTTTTTAAAATCACTCTTAGAGCATTACAATATTCCAATAGTATCGGCATTGATACTCGGGTTAATGACCGCCATTAGCCCATGTCCTTTAGCTACCAATATCACTGCAACTGCATTTATATCTAAAAACATTTCGAGTAAAAGGAAAGTGTTTTTAAGCGGATTATTGTACTCTTTAGGTAGAGGGTTTAGTTATACTGCAATTGGCTTGCTATTATATTTTGGTGCAAGCAAGTTTCATATTGCTCGATTTTTCAATCAGAATGGAGAGAAATATTTAGGGCTTTTATTAATAATCATTGGCTTGATTATGCTAAACATAATAAAACTCCATTTTTTAGGGAAATCGAATTTTCAAGAAAAACTATCTGAAAAATTTAAAAACAAAGGGCTTTTAGGCTCTTTTTTAATAGGTGTCGTTTTTGCTTTGGCATTTTGCCCCTACAGTGGTGCTTTATTTTTCGGAATGTTAATTCCTATGTCAATTGTATCAGCAGACGGACTTTATTTGCCCATCATATTTGCGTTAGGAACAGGGTTACCAGTAATTATTTTTACGTATTTACTGGCTTTTACAGCAGGAAAAATAGGTGTTTTTTATAACAGCATTACGAGAATTGAAAAAGTGATGCGCACAGTTGCTGGTGTTGTTTTTATATTGACAGGATTGTATTATGTTTTCATTTTTATGGGAATATTGGAATAGATAAGTATATATAAATTATTGATTATTTCCTTCTTAAATGTTTCTTTATAAATGTAATACCCCTTTCATAAATGAAGATAGGAGCGAAGTGCTAATGTATATGGGATAGGGCCATTTTAATTAGTTACGGATTTCCGTTAATATTACAGATTAAAATTATTTACCTTTAATTTAAAATTATGAAAAATTAAGTAAAATGAAAATAAAAAATGCAAGAATAAATAATTTTAGATTATTAAAAAATATAGATTTATCTTTTAATGATAAATCTACAGTAATTGTTGGACGAAACAACTCAGGTAAAACTTCGCTTACAGAAATATTTAGGCGTTTTTTTTCAGAATCAAATTCTCAAAAATTCAAATTAGAGGATTTCAGTATTTCAGCTATTGAGAAGTTTCGTAAAGCATTAACTAATAAATCAGCTGATGAAGGTGAAGATACAATTAGAGATTTATTTCCAAAAATTGAATTACAATTACTTGTTGATTATGATGATAATAAATTTGATTACGGTGTTTTAAGTGAATTTATTATTGACCTTGAAGAAGAAAACACAGAAGCAATAATTAACATTAGCTATCAATTAAAAGACGGAAAAATTAAAGCATTTTTTTATGATTTGGATGACCCCAAAAATCCCGAATTTTTAAATATTATTAGAGAAAGAATTGTTAAGTTATACACTACGGAAATTACTGCTATTGATCCAACTGATAATACCAATATTATAAAAGTAGACCATAGCAAATTATTGGAACTTATCGGTGTAGATTTTATTAATGCTCAAAGAGGACTCGATGATGTTACCCAAAGTGAGAGAGATGTTTTGGGAAAAGTCTTGAGTAGTATTTTTAAAAATGCTTCTAATGAAAATGCATCAGAAGATATGAAGCAAAAATCAAAATCATTAAATGAAGAAGTTGATAAAATTCAGAATTTTATAGATACAGACTTAAAAGAAAAATTAGATGAATTCTTACCAACACTAAGTATGTTTGGTTATCCTGGTTTATCTGACCCAAATCTTACTACAAAAACAACTTTCAACGCAGAGACAATAGTAGAGAGTAATACTAAAATCTTATATAAAAAATCTGAAGGGATTACCTTACCAGAAACGTATAATGGTCTTGGTTCTAGAAATTTGATATTTATCCTCTTTAAGCTTTTTGAATATTTCAGAAAATACCAATCTAATCCAATACTTGTAAAAAATCATCTTATTTTTATTGAAGAACCTGAAGCTCATTTACATCCACAAATGCAAGAAGTTTTTATCTCTAAACTTTATAGTATAGCAGAAACTTTTTCTAACGATTTAAACAAAGGTGTAAAATGGCCTGTACAGTTTGTAGTAAGTACACATTCTACTCATATAGCTAACGAGGCTGATTTTGATACTATTCGTTACTTTTTAACAAAAAATGATGGCATTTTAGCTGAAACCGAAATCAAAGATTTAAAAGAAGCTTTTAAGACAGAAGAAGATAACGATGATAAAGATTTTATATACAAGTATCTAACACTTACTAAATCTGATTTATTTTTCTCTGATAAAGCAATTTTGATTGAAGGAGCAACAGAAAGAATCTTAATGCCAAGCTTTATAAAAAAAATAGATAGTGAACTAGAAAAAAAACTTAGTAGTCAGTATTTAACGATTTTAGAAGTTGGAGGGGCTTATGCTCACCATTTCTACAAATTTTTAGATTTTTTGAATTTAAAAACATTGATTATAACTGACCTCGATGCAATCGATACAAATAATAACCGAACAGCTTGTCTTGTTTCAAAGGGTAATGAAACAAGCAATACAGGATTAAAAAAATGGTTTAGTGATTTACAAGAGCCAGTATCTGATGGTGATGATTCAATTTTGAGTCAAATTCAACTGAAAACTTTTGAAGAAAAAGAATTAGAAGCCAGAAGAATTTCCTATCAAATACCCGAAGGAGAACATGGCCCTTGTGGAAGAAGTTTTGAAGATGCTTTTATGATTACAAATAAAGCTCTTTTTGGAATTACTCAAAATGAAAAAAGTGCTATTGAAAAGGAAGCTTATGAGCAAGCCGAAAAACTGAAAAATAAAAAAGCAAATTTTGCTTTGGAATATGCTTTAGAAAAAACGGATTGGAATATCCCTTTATACATAAAAGAAGGTCTCACTTGGTTGTCGAAAAATGTTCTTACTAATCAAACAACTGAAGAAAATGACAACTAATAGTAAAAGTCCAGCTGAAATAGCATCAGAAGCAGCATTAGCAAAACTCTACAAAGCGATTGATGATAATCAATGTTTTAGATTAGAAGCAGGGGCAGGAGCGGGAAAAACTTACTCATTAATTAAGGTGTTGCAATACTTAATTGATAAAAAAGAAACTTCTTTCCTTAGAAAAAATCAAAAGATAGCCTGCATAACATATACAAACACAGCAAAGGAAGAAATAGAAGATAGGGTTGATAACAATCCTATTATCTATGCAGATACGATACATGCATTTAGTTGGAGTTTTTTAAGTGGGTTTCAAAAAAGTATTCGAGAATTTATCCCTTCTATTAGTAAAAAATGGGAAAGTCGAATTAAAGAAGCTGGTGGATTAAACAATCAAGTAGTTAAATATGATTTAGGCTATCCTAAAGCTACAGACAGTGAAATTTTATTGCACCACGATGATGTAATAAAAATTATGGTTCATCTTTTATCAAAAGAAAAATTTAAAAGCTTATTAACCGATCGGTTTCCTATAATCTTAATTGATGAATATCAAGATACTAATACAGACTTAGCAGACTCTATTATAAGCCAATTAATAGATTCAAATTATGATATTATGATTGGATTATTTGGAGACCATTGGCAAAAAATATATGGTTCTAATGCCTGTGGTCTAATCGAAAATGAAAGAATTAGTGAAATCGGTAAAAACGCCAATTTTAGATCTGAAAAAAATATAGTTCACGCATTAAACAGGATGAGACCAGATCTTTCTCAAAATGAGAAAGATCCAGATTCGGAAGGGGAAATAACTATATTTCATACTAATAATTTTACAGGAACTAGGAGGGCTGGAGGTCATTGGAATGGTGATTTGCCAATTGAATCATCAAAAACAAGTATTCAACAAGTAAAACAATTACTAACCGAAAATGATTGGGAATTTGATTTTGAAAACACGAAAATATTAATGTTAACGAATAATGTTTTAGCCGAAGAGCAAGGATATATAAATCTAGCTTCAGTTTTTAGAGATTCAGATGATTATTTAAAAATGAACGATCATTATATTAAGTTTTTCATTGATGTCTTAGAGCCAGTTTGTAGGGCCTTTGAAAATAAAAAATATGGAGAAATGTTTTCGGCATTAAATTCCAATACACCTAAATTGACTAATCAAAATGATAAATCAATTTGGAATTCAAATTTAAACCAACTAATAGAAGTTAGAAAATCTGGAACAATTGGAGAAGTACTTGCGTTGCTAAAAACATCAGCACAACCAAGGTTATCACCAAAAGTTGAAGAAAGAGAATCCAAATTCGCTAGAATTAAGCTTTTAGAGGAAGTTCCAGAAGAAGAAAAATCTTTTATTTCTAAAATTGAAAAGTTAAAAGATATAAACTATCAAGATGTAATAAATTTATTTGAATATATAAATAAGAACACACCTTTTTCTACTAAACATGGAATAAAGGGGAAAGAATTCAACAATGTTCTTATCATTGCAGGTAGAGGATGGAATCATTATAATTGGGATCAATTTTTAACGTGGCATAATACAGCTATTCCCTCAGGAAAACAGAGTACTTACGAAAGGAATAGAAATTTATTTTACGTTTGTTGTTCTCGTCCCAAAAAGAGACTAGCTATTCTTTTTACACAAGAGTTATCTTTGAATGCTTTAAAAACACTTTCTAATTGGTTTGGAAGTGACAATTTATATTCATTAAGTTATTAGTAAATATTGTTAGATCGAAACTAAAATTAAAGAAAATGGATTTAGAATATTTAAGGTAAAAATGAACATCTACATTTTAGATATTCAGTACTAAATATTATTGATTTTCTAAGCTTGATTTTAGTTAAAAAGAAAGCAGATAAATTAGAATTTATTACTTTTCTTATAAAGAAAAAAGATAAAGTACTTTAGCTAAAAACTAGCAACATGAAAAAATGTCTTTTTCTTTTATTTATAATTATTTCCTTTCATTCGTATTCACAAACCTTTGTTAATGATGTTAGCAAGGTAGCTGTAGTGGTAATTGATTATTGTGTAGATGAGAATGGTAAACGTTATGATATAAAAATTAACCAAGATAAAAGCACTTATAAGCATGAAGGGTGGAGACAAGGCAGTTTAGAACACTTTAAAAAGGGAAAGTTATTTTACCTAATGAAAATGACGAATGAGTGTTGGCAAGCTGTATATTATTTTGTGAATTCAAAGTATAAAACTTATGAATTACCAGAAGAAGATCGTTTAAAATGTAAAGCATTTCATCGTGGTAAGTTTAAATATGAAAACCCTGCTTACAGTAAAACAATAATGAAACGACGAAAAAATCGTCAAATTGAAAAAGGAGGTTTAGCAGGTAAACAAGTTTATAAAATAAAGTGGACTGATGATCACAAATATCAGTTAGAGACTCTTAAAATGTCTTTAGAAAAAGACAAACATAAAGAAGGGAATTTAATAGAGGTTGAAATTATTGAAATTTTAAACCCTCAAACATATTTATATAAAGCTCAAATTACAAATGATGAAGATAAAAATATTGTATTTGGATTAATAACTAAAATATAATTCTATTTGGCATAATGTTGAATCATAGCAGGATTTAACAAGTGTATAGAAGTTATCTCGTCAGAGTAATTATTTAAATCATAAACCCAAAAATTACTATAGAGAACTATACTAACTTTTGGGTTTATTAATTGGTTCATTATTATAATTTAAAGCTATTTTAAAAACTCAAAACCTTTTAGTTTAGGCGTGTTTAAATCAACTTCATGCGTATTCAATTATTCGAGCACTTTTAAAGCAGCACAGCAGTTGTTACACAAAACATTCTTCACATTTACCTTGTATTAATAATTGTGAAACTTCTATTTTCCTATTTGGTATTTTAGGAATAGCAACATTAAAGGCATCCAAACAATCTACCTTTCCACAATCAGAGCATTGAAAATGAGGATGAACATCACTATGTTTATGCGCAGAACAATCATTACAGCAGTTGTGATTATTTCAATAATACTAGAGACTTCATTTTTTAATTGATTAAACGAAATTTAGTCACATAAAATACAATGTGCCGTTATGAACGATGCGCGTTTAATAATGCTCAGGTTTTTTGATATTAAATTATTTTCATGAAATAAGTGAATTATATAGTTTCAATTTTTAATTCTGAAGTGATATCTATTGCTTTATAAACAGATTTATATACAGCACAATATTCTTTATGAATTTTATGTACACGCTCTATAGTTTTCCTGTCTTTTTCTTCGGCTAAAAGAGTGTACTTAACAAGTATTCTTTTAATAACTAATACATTGTCCTCAAGCTCCACTTCACCGATAACATCAGACGTAAGTTTATCATTATCAGCATCAATTTTACGAACTTTTAAAGCCCCTCCAAACGTGCCCGTTAAACAGCCTCCTACAGCAGAAATTAAGTAATCAATAGTTGTTGCATGCGGATCATCAATAGTATCGCTAACGCCATAGTGTTTTGCAATAGCGCCATGAAGGCCAAATTGTACAGGTTCTTTTTCTGCTGGTAAATAGGCATGGCGTAATGAACCTTTTTTTCGTTTTATTTTTATATTCGATGTATAAACAAGATTTGACATACTACTTTTTTAATTAAATTAATTATTCCTTTTTTAATTTGATAATCTCTAGTGATTTTTAAAGGCTTATTTCAGTTTCAAATACCACTACAGCATTGCCTGTAACTTGCACTTTTTTTGGTTGGTTGTTCTCTATACTTACTTTAACATCCATATATCCTTTTCTTCCCATAGTTTGTCCTTGTTTAATTCTAAATTTTAAATGTTCTCCATTGTGAGGAGTTAAACCATGATATACCAAATATGCTCCTAAAGGACCATTGGCATTACCAGTAACAGGATCTTCATTTATTCCAATAGCAGGGGCGAACATGCGACCGTTAATCAAACAATCTTTTTCATCAGAATCGAACGTAAACACATAATATCCATTGCATTGAATGGCATAACTTAATGCTGCTAGTTTAGCAAAATCTGGTTGTAAATTATTAAGCACCTTATTTTTATGGATTCCAATCATTATTTTAGAATGTCCTGTAGAAACAACTTGAATCGGACAATCTTTATTTATATCATCTTCTGATAACCCTAAAGCAGAAATAATATCTTGTCTAATTTCGGCGTTAAAAGGTTCGTTAATCGTTATTTTACCTTGAGTCATTTTTATTTTATAATCATCTTTATTTCTAATGATTTCAAAAGGTAGTATCCCTACTTTAGTTTTCATTCTCAATACACAAGAATCCATATTTTCTGATATGGCCATAGCGTACATTGCCGAAATAGTAGCATGCCCACAAATAGGAACTTCTACTGTAGGTGTAAAATAACGAATGACTCCATCATTTAAATGATGATCTGAGGGGAAAATAAATGCAGTTTCAGAATTGTTTAACTCACGAGCAATCTGTTTCATTTGAGTATCGTTTAAGCCTTTAGCATTAAGTACAACACCTGCAGGATTCCCTTTAAACCTATTTTTAGTGAAAGCGTCTATTTGATAGATATCATATTTTTTCATTATCAATCAGGAATTAATAAAATCTTACTAGAACTTTTACCACTTTCTAAAAATTGATGTGCTTTTTTTCCTTCAGAAAGCTTAAATTTTACGGGCTCTTTAATAGATAGGTCTCCGTTTGTAATCATGCTAAATAATTTTTCGGCTCTTTGTTTTCGTTCGTCTGCGTTAATTAAATAACTCCAAAGATCTCCGCCAATTAACGTTTTACTGGTGTCCATTAACATTCTAGGATCTATTGGTTGTGGATCTCCACCACTCATACCATAAAAAACTACACTACCACAGTTTTTTGTTACCTCAAAACTATCTAACAAAGTAATTCCAACACTATCAAAAACCACAGCTACCCCTTTGCCGTTTGTTAAATTCTTAACCTCTTGTTTCCAGTTTTTATTTAATTGGATGGCATAATCTGCTTTGTTAGCTATGATAGTTTCCATTTTTTTAAGACTTCTTGTTAGTCCAATAACTTTAGCACCTTTTGCTTTGCATAATTGTGTGAGAATTTGACCTACACCGCCTGAAGCTGCATGTATAAGTACCCAATCTCCTTTTTTTACAGTATAGCTGTCGTTAGATAAATAATGAGCAGTGAGCCCTTGTAATAAAACAGAAGCTACCAAGTTAGAATTAATATTCTTTGGAATTGGTATAGCATGAGCTTCTGGAATAACGACATATTCTGCATTTGCATAAGGAACATCTGCGTATCCTAATCTGTCTCCAATTTTATATTTATCTGATTTTGAATTTACAACAATACCAGCACCTTCATATCCTGCTATATACGGAGCCTTTCCTTTTAAATGATAATTCCCTTTTCTTCTATAAATATCAGCATAGTTTAAACCTATGGCTTCATTTTTTAAAAGAATTTCACCTTCTTTAATTTCTGGAGTTGGTATATTAATATACTCAAGGACATCTGGATTCCCAAACTTAGAAAAAGTTAATGCTTTCATACTCTTTTTATTAATTTTATAGAGGGGTTAAATATTTTATAATTTACCTAATAATTCCCTAGAAATCACAGTATCATATATAATCTTTAACTTGCTAATTTTATTATGTTCGTCAAAATCTATAATGTCAACAACATCAAATTCAACTTTTTCATTATTCTTTAAAGTCCATTTATAGGTAAAATATAGTGCGATACTGCTGGTGTCTTTTTCTTCAAAAATTCCTAATAGGTGAAGTTTAGAATTTGTCGTATCATTACTCAATTCGTGATAAAATTCCTTTGCTTTTTTAGTTCCATAAAGTGGTGAGTCAACAATACCTTTTTTATTAAACAAATTAATTACATTTTCGATGTCACCATTTTCAAGATAATTGATGTATTTATTTGCAACTTCTTTCTTTGTTATCATTTTCATTTACTGTCTTAAATTATGAATAGTTTGTTTTTTTGGTACGCATACAACTGGTATTATTCTATTTTTTTGACATCATATTAATCTCTTTTTCGTTTAAACGAAAGACTACTATTTCATCTACTTCTCTTGCGGCAACGCTTTTATAAAATCGTATTGCAGAAACATTGGTCTTTAAAGCCCACCATTCAAATCTCGCGCAATTGTTTTCTATTGCAATTTTAGATAAATAGGTTAACGCTATTTTTCCATAGCCTTTTCCTTGATGTGATGGCTCAATATATAAATCATCAAGATGCAACCCTTTTTTTCCTGTAGCTGTAGAAAAGGTAAAGTAATAAACAGCAAAGCCACATGGTATTTGTTTATTATAAAAAATTAATGCGCTAGTTGATGAGTTTTTATCAAATATATTTTGCTCAATATCTTCTTTAGTTGCTGATACTTTATAAGGGAGGTCTTCTGCAATAGCAAGATCATTAATATATTTAAGTATAAGTTCAGAATCGTTTCTATGTGCTCTTTTTATTTCAAACATATTTTAAATTATTTAAATCTTGAAGCATCTTCAGCTCCACAAATTCTATACGAAAGAAACCATTTTGCTATTTTTTTTAGTGACACTATTTGTGTTTTCTTTTTTTCTTCTACTAAACAACCTACTGGTAGGCAAGGTGCATTACAATTCATGCTATTTTATTTTAAAGTTATTCTGTTATTGCTGTAAATTCTATTTCTACTAGCATATCTGGATTTACCAACCGGCTAATTTCTACCATAGCAGTTGCAGGTTTTATAGTACTGAAAAATTCGCCGTGTGCTTTTCCTATTTCTTCCCAACGTGAAATATCAGTAGTATAAATACGTGTTCTAACCACATGCTTGAGGCTCGAACCCATATCTTCTAATACATTTTTCACAGTTTCTATAATGGTTTTTGTTTGTAAATATAGATCGTTAACCCCTACGATGTTACCCTCTTTATCTGTAGCTGTAGTACCAGAAACCTCAATGATATTACCAACTTGTACCGCCCTAGAGTAGCCTACTTTATCTTCCCATGGGCTACCCGTTGTAATATTTATTCTTTTACTCATACGATCTTATCTTTTAGTTTTTTTTTGCTTTCATAATATTTTCTAGCCTTTACTTCGTTACCACAAGTATCCATATTACACCATTTTCTACATTTGTTTTTACTAGAATCATAGTAAAGCCAACCACAATTTCCACACTCTTTTATTCTATCTGTTTTTTCAGACATCAAAAGTTCATGGGCAGCTTTTCCAATTTTTAAAATATAGCTATTTAGATCATTTGCATCTATCTCTAAATATTCTTGTGGGATATTATCTACCACAAATATTTTAGTTGCTCTTCTGATTTTTTGCAAGAGTGAATCAAAACATTTAAGATCTTTTTCTTTTATTTCCCTATGAAAAGCAAGTCCTTGAAATACACGATGTAAAAATTCTCTTTTCTTTTTTACTTCCTTTAAATTGAAATCGACGTCATCAAAGTTTGTTATTTCATTTTCTAGAATACCAACTTTTTTTAACCATGCAATCCATTCTTCTTTTCCAGTAAGATAATCGATAGGGCTTGCAACCAATCGATCCTTATAAGTATTGATGAAATTGAGAGATAGATTTCCCCCGTCTAAGGGCATATTTTTTATAATTTCTACATTATCCATGGTGCAAAGTAATAGAATTATAACTAGTAAAACAAGTTTTGGTAGTTTAAATATTATGTTATATTTGCACCAGTGTAAATAATTATGGTAGTATGATTAATAAATCAAGTATAATTACAAGAAAATGGCATGGCATAGTAAACGCTATAGATGCTGATGTATATCTAGAATATTTAATTGAAAGTGGTGTCGCTGATTATAAATCGGTCTCTGGGATTTTAAATATCGAAATTTTGAGAAGAATAGAAGGAAAGGTGTGTCATTTTCATACCGTAACACAGTGGAAATCTTACGAAGATATCAGCGCCTTTTCTGGTTAGGATTACACCAAATCAAAATACTATCCAAAAGACAAAGTCTTTTTATTAGAATTAGAAGAAGAAGTTCAGCATTTTGAAACTTTTATATTTTAACTTAAAATTTAAATGATTTCTATAATTAAAAAATAGCAAATGAATAAACTCATCCCTTTTTTATTTTTAACACTAACAATGTTACTTTGGGCAGCCAATTTTTATGCTGTTAAAATAGCATTAGCGTATTATACTCCCTTAGGAGTGGCAACCTGGCGATTTTTATTTGGTGCATTAACACTTTTCGTCATATTATTTATCAAGAATAGGAAACAAATGTTTCAATTTAAATTCACAAAAAAAGAATGGTGGCATATATTTTTAACTGCTTTTTTTGGGATATTTCTTACTATTTATTTTTTTAATGTAGGTTTAAAAACTACGAGTGTTATTAACGGATCATTAATCATAGCTACAGCTCCTGCCATAACAGGAATATTTTCATTTTTCTTTTTAAAACAAAAATTAAAATTGAAGCAATGGCTGGCTATCATTATCAGTTTTATTGGCGTTTTAATTATTTTAGCTAAAGGAGATATAACACAATTTTTTGATCTTAAATTTGAAATAGGCGATATTTATATATTGCTAATGGCTTTGGTATTTTCATTCTCACAAATTATTGTTAGTAAGTACCTATCGCATATAGATGCTATAACAATGACAGGTATTGCTTCCTTTTTCGCATTAGTGTTATTTGCCATATTTTCAGTTCCACATTTATTAACTATTTCTGTCCCAACTGCACCTTCATTTTGGTGGAGTATTTTATTTATGGGTGTTTTAGGTTCTGGAATTGCATATTCAATTTTCTATTATAGTGTTGTAAAATTAGGAACTACTATTTCTGCATTGAGTATGAATCTTATTCCGTTTTTTGCAGTATTATTAGCATTTGTTTTTGATGAAAAAGTATATCCTGTGCAAATTTTAGGTGGTCTTATAATCATTGCTGGATTGATATTATTTAGTATTTCTAAACGAAATTAAACGTATAATTTTTTGATTAAAACAACATCCTTTAATATCTATTTCTTTTCAAATGTTTATCAAAACTTGTTAATGGATTACGCTTTACCAAAACGGCGGTAGGAGAGAAGTGAAAATAAGTATAGAATAGGTCCTTTTTACACTTTCATACCTACTTTAAAAGCTCATTAACATTGGTTTTATACAATTTACCAATAGGAACAACAGTATTAGCAATATGAATTCTATTCCCTTCAATACGTTGAATATGTTTTGTACCAATGGCAAATGATTTATGAACTTGCAAAAATTCATTTTTAGGTAACAAAACTAAGATATCTGAAATTTTTCCTCGTACTGTAATCGTATCAGTAGTGGTAAAAACCTTTGTGTAATTACCTGAAGCTTCCATATATAAAATAGTTTTAACGGCCACTTGTATGTGACTATTCTGTTGTTTTAAGAATATTTGATTATTCGTAGAGTCTTCGTTTTCTTGTTTAGGAATAGCTGTTTCCTTATTGGTATTTAATATGTCATTAACTTTATTTACCGCCTTTAAAAAACGCTCAAAACTATAAGGTTTTAACAAATAGTCGGTAATATTAAGCTCATAACCATCAATAGCAAACTCACTATAAGCAGTAGTTACAATAACTTTAGGAGGTAAGATTAAGGTTTTTAAAAACTCAAAACCTTTTAATTTGGGCATATTTAAATCTAAGAAAATTAAATCTACTTCGTGTGTATTTAAATACTCTAAAGCTTCTAAAGCGCTGTAACAGTTTTTTTGTAGTTGCATAGCAGGAAGCATTTCACAATACTCCATAATAATTTTATGCGCTATATGTTCATCATCTATAATTAAGTATCGCATTAGTATAACTTTAAAATTAGTTTCGCTTTATAAATAGTGTTATTTATAGTAAAGGAAAGTGAATGTTTTTTTGGATATACAAGGGCCAATCTTCGTTTTAAATTATGTAAGCCAATACCACCTTCTAATGACGTTTGATGCAGGTCAAAATTATTTTCAATATTAAAAATAACCTCCTTTTTATTGGCAATTAAATTGATATGAATATATGCTTCTTTTTCTAAATTTTCGAGTCCGTGTTTAAAAGCATTTTCTAACAGAATAATAAAAAGTAACGGCATTATTTTACTATCCAAATGCTCAATTTGGTGGTTAAATTGGATATCTGATTTTTTATGATAGCGTATTTCTTGAAGCTCAATATAATTTTGTAAATACGCTAACTCATCTTTAAGAGTTACCCAATCTTTTTGACCTTCATAAATACTATAACGCATCATATCAGAAAGTTTAAGCACCATTTGTCTTTCTTTTGAATCTTTTTCCATCATTCCATACAGGTTATTAAGCGTGTTGAAAAAAAAGTGCGGATTTACCTGACTTTTTAAATGCAATAATTCTGTTTTCGCTTTTTCATGTTTTAATCGAATAATTGCTCTTATTTGTTTAAATAACCAATAGGCAATTGTAATAAAAACAACTATAAAATAAAACGCAATAAACTCTACAAACCCTTCTAATTTACCAAAAGTGTCATTAAATAGAACAATAATTAGCCCTATAAGAACAAGACTTATTTTATAAAAACGTTTTATAATTTTCTTTTTTTTATCTGATACTCTTAACTTCATAAGCCAATATTAATTAAATAAACGGCTTCCTACAAATAAGTTGATAAACGATTAGATAGTGTATACAAAAACACCTTTATATGGTATAAAGAGATTTATAGTTACGCTGCGTATTTGTATCCCATTTATAGGCTCGTATATCCCATTCTCTTTTGTTTTAGAGGCCTTGTAAATATGTTTGTGTGAATCAATTAAAACAAAAACATGGAACTTATAATTAACAATCTCTCTAAAACGTATGCCAATGGTGTTAAGGCGTTACAAAATATTTCTTTAGAAATACCAAAAGGTATGTTTGGTTTATTGGGGCCAAACGGTGCCGGAAAATCTACTTTAATGCGCACCATTGCTACTTTACAAGAAGCAGATAAAGGAACTATTACATTAGGTAATTTAGATGTTTTAAAGCAACAAAATGAGATTCGAAAAGTATTAGGGTATTTGCCACAACAATTTGGATTGTACCCTAAAATATCTGCCGAAGTGTTGTTAAATCATTTTGCCGCTTTAAAAGGAATTACAAACAAACCTACCCGCAAAGAACTGGTAAAATCATTGTTACATAAAACCAATTTATACGATGTAAGAAAACAAAATTTAAATGGTTATTCTGGCGGAATGAAACAACGTTTTGGTATTGCGCAAGCATTATTAAACAATCCAAAATTATTGATTGTTGATGAGCCTACTGCCGGTTTAGACCCTGTAGAAAGAAATCGGTTTTATAATTTATTAAGTGAACTAGGTGAAAACACCATTGTTATTTTATCTACACATATTGTAGAAGATGTAAAAGAATTATGCACCAATATGGCGATTATAAACCAAGGACAAGTATTATTAAAAGGTAATCCACTAAAAATAATAGAAAACCTCGAAGGGAGAGTATATGAAAAAACGATTACAAAGCCTGAATTAGAAAGCTATAAAAACAACTATCAAGTAATTAGTGAGCGGTTGTTTTTAGGAAAACCTATTATTCATATTCTTAGTGATACAAACCCAGGAAATGGATTCTCACCAATTAATGCCGATTTAGAGGATGTGTATTTCTCTCAAATATTTGGTAATACTACGAACCTTAAATCAATTATATAATGATGTGGTATACTATATTTAAGTTTGAAATTCAGTATCGAATTAAACGAGCAGACACCTACGTATTTTTCTTATTTCTATTTTTATTTTCGATAGTTGGTGTTGATTTTATTTTTCAAGGAGTTGAAATAGGAGCTATCAAAAAAAACTCACCATTTGTAATTGCTAAAACAATGGCAGCAATTACCGCTATTTTTATGGTATTAGCGTCTATGATTATGGGAGTTTCGGTATTAAGAGATTTTCAGTATCAAATAGAATCGCTCATATTTATAAACCCAATTAAAAAGAGGGATTATTTATTGGGGAGGTTTTTAGGATCTTTTGTGGTATTATTATTTGTGTTTAGTGGGCTTTTTTTAGGTATGATTGTAGGCGAATTTATGCCTTGGCAAGATGCTGAATCTTATTTAAGTTTTAATCCATTTACATACCTGTATACATTTATAACGATAACGATACCTACCTTATTTTTTGGCGCTTGTTTGTTTTTTGTAAGTGGTGCATTAACTAAAAAACTGGTGGTTGTATACACGCAAGGTGTATTTATATTTGTTATTTTTTTATTGACTAAATCGATCGAAAATCAATTTTGGAAAGGAATTTTTGATCCTTTTTCATTAACAACACTAACTACTGTAACAGAATCTTGGTCAATCGTTGAAAAAAGTACACAAATGATTCCTTTTTCTAGTGCTTTAGCTTATAGTAAGTTGTTTTGGTTTGTATTAAGTGTGCTTATTTTATTTTTTGGGTATAAAAAATTCAATTTTAGTGTTGTTTCAAACAAACGATTTAAAGGGAAGGGGCAAAAAAACATTAATTTAGAAACGAACAATGCTACTAAAATTGAAATTCCTAAAGTAAAAATACAAGAAGGATTCTTTTTTAAATTGTCGCAGCTAAAACAGTTTTCATGGTTTTACTTTGTAAATATATGTAAACAGCCTTCGTTTTTAGCAATTGTAATTTGTGGTGCGTTTATTATACTAATAAATTCGGTGAGTTTAGGTACTGTTTATGATGTTGATAGTTACCCAATAACTTACTTTATTGTAGAAGAACTACAAGAAACATCTATCTTTTTCTTTATTATAATTATTCTTTTTTATTCAGGAGAACTTGTTTGGAGAGAGCGTACTGCTAAATTGAACCTTATTTATGATGCAACCGCCATGTCAAGCTTTGTAAACTTGCTAAGCAAGTACGTTGCTCTTATTTTAATTTGTATTGTTTTAATGCTATCTTTAATTATTTCGGGTATTATTTTTCAAACAGTAAGTGGCTATTACAATTATGAGCTTCAAGTATATTTTTATGGCTTCTTTTTAGAAATATTACCTTTTCTTGCCTTGTATGCACTCGTAACTTTTTTCATTCAATCGCTTGTTAATAATAAATTTATTGGAATTTTATTCAGCTTAGTATTCTTTATCGTTTCCATTACATTGGGCGCATTGGGGTTTAACCATCCGTTGAGTAATTTTGGAGGAAACTCTTTGGGAATTTATTCTGATATGAATGGTTACGGACACTTTTTAAAACCATATTTACTAATTAAAACCTATTGGTTGCTCTTCGGAATATTCTTAATCATACTAGCATCACTTTTTATAGTACGAGGAACGGAAACATCTTTTATAAAAAGAGTAAAAGCTAGTAAAAATCGCATGAGTAAATCGCTCTTAAAATTTACGGTTTTCATTATAATATCTTTTACGGTTGTAGGGAGTTATATTTTTTACAACACCAATGTTTTAAATAAGTATTGGACAGCCTCTGAAACAACAAATTTTAGAGTTGGTTATGAAAAAAAATTAAAGAAGTTTGAATATTTGCCACAGCCTAAAATTGTAAGTATTAATTTAAATGTGGAATTGTATCCTTCTAAAAGAAATTACACAGCCGAAGGTTTTTATATACTTAAAAACACCACTAATACTCCGATTAACGAAGTACATATTCAAAAATTAATAGAAGACAATGTAATTATTGACTATCTTAATTTTGAAGGAGGCGCAACTACAAACACGCAATACAGTACCTATAATTATGTAATTCATAAGTTAAAGAGTCCTTTACAACCGGGAGCAGTAGTTAAAATGAATTTTAAGCAGTCGTTTACATCTACAGGTTTTACAGGAACAAACTCAAATTCTAATATTGTTGAAAACGGAACTTTTTTCAATAACGAAAATCTTCCAACATTGGGATATACTAAAAAGTATGAACTTCAAGATAAAAAAGAACGTATCGTATACCAATTACCTAAAAGAGCAAACAAAGCATTAATAAATGATGCAAACGAGCTATTAAACTCAAGAACAGGAGGCGATTCTGACGGGATTAATTTTGAAATGATCATTGGAACCGAAATAGACCAAACGGCTATTGCTCCAGGTAAAATTTTAAAGGAATGGAAAGCAAATAACCGTAACTATTTTCATTATAAAGTAAATGAGAAAATAATGAATTTTTACGCAATTGTTTCTGCAAGATATGAGGTTAAAAAAGACATTTGGATAGCTAAATATGAGACAACAAAGCAACCGGTTGAATTAGAAATATATCACCATAAAACACATCAGTATAACTTAGATAGAATGATGCAAGCGATGAAAGTTTCTTTTGATTATTATAGTACTAATTTTAGTGAATATCAATACGAACAAATGCGTATTATGGAGTTTCCTCGTTATGCCGAGTTTGCACAATCGTTTCCTGGTACTGTTCCTTTTTCTGAAGCTATCGGGTTTGTGTTAGATATTGACGATAAAAAAGATGTAGACATGGCTTTTTATGTTACCGCTCACGAATTAGCGCATCAATGGTTTGGTATGCAAGTAGCAGCTGCAAATGTTAAAGGAAAAAATTTAATTCTAGAAACACTGTCGCAATACGCAGCATTAATGGTGTTAAAACAAAAATATTCTGATGAAAAAGTACAACAATTTTTAAAAATTCAGCAAGATAAATATAGTAAAGGGAAACAAAGAGAAATAGGGCAGGAGCCATCTTTAGCCTTGGTAGAGAATCAAGATTATATTTATTATGCGAAAGGTGCTATTGCTATGTATAAATTGCAACAAACAATTGGAGAAAACAACGTAAATTTAGCCTTAAAACAATTTCTTAAAGATTGGAACAGTATAAATGGCTCGTTAAAATTAAGTACGAATAGATACGCAACAAGTAAAGATTTACTTACTTATTTTAGAGCGATTACTCCAAGTAATTTACAACATGTAATCACAGAACTTTTTGAATCTGTAAATGAAATTAGCATAGACGAAGCGAAATAGACAAAAAAGTGCATTAAAAAAGGTATTGTAGTTCACAATACCTTTTTTTACACTTAAAACGAATAGTATTTTGAATATTGATGCCATTTTATAAACTAAAATTGGAATCGCTATTAATTTCCGTACAGCTTATTAATACTACTTTTATATGTTTGCCCAATAGGAATTTTATGTATATCTATTAAAATTCTATTTCCTTCAATAAATTTAATTTTATCAATAGCAACTATAAACGATTTATGGACTCTTAAAAAATTTGAAGCGTTTAATATTTCTTCATAATGAGATATTTTTTCATGACTTACAATCATTTCATCTTTTAAAAATAACTTGGTGTAATTACCATAAGCTTCAATATATAGCAAGTCTTTTAAATTAATTTGATGGTGCTTTTTATCTCCTTTAACAAAAAAACGAGTACTATCTACAATATTTGCAACTTCTTTTATAATTGTTTTTGTGTTTTGACTTTCCGATACTTTATTTACTGCTTTTACCAATCTATCAAAACTAAAAGGCTTTAAAATATAATCAGTTACATTAAGTTCAAATCCTTCTAAAGCATGTTCTTTATATGCCGTAGTAATAATAGTTTTTGGTGGTTTTGATAATGTTTTTAAAAAATCTAATCCTTTTAATTTAGGCATATTAATATCTAAAAACATAAAATCTACCGTATTCTCATTCAAAAACTGCATCGCTTCTATCGCATTATAACAGTTTTTTTGTAATTGTACATATGGCAACATACTGCAAAACTCTTCAATAATTTCATGCGCTAAAGGCTCATCATCAATAATTATATACTTAAGCATATTTTAAAATTTTTAGCGTTGTTTTATAAGTTGTATTGGTTTTGTTAATAGTAAATATATGTTTCTCTTTATATAGTAAAGAAAGCCTTCTTTTTAGGTTTGTAAGTCCAATACCATTAGTTTCTTGTATTTCATTTGGATCGAAATTATTTTCAATATCAAAACAAATAAAATCAGCGTTTTCTGATAAATTAATATGAATATAAGCATCCGTTGTTAGTGTTTCAATACCATGTTTAAAAGCATTTTCTAAAAGAATAATATACAATAACGGCGCTACAGATAAATCACTATTAATGTTATGATTAAAAGTAATATCTACTGATTTTTTATACCTTATTTTATGTAATTCAATGTAATTTTTTAGGTACGTTATTTCATCATCAAGTTTTACCGTTTCCTTTTCACCTTCATAAATAGTGTACCGCATCATATCTGATAATTTTAAAATAACTTCTGGTGCTTGTTCAGAGTTTTTAATAGTTAAGGCATATAAATTATTTAGTGTATTAAAGAAAAAATGAGGGTTTATTTGAGTTCGTAATAAAGATAATTCTGCTTGTGCTTTTTCAGCTTTTAAATTCTCTAACCATTTCCATTGCTCGAACACCCACAGCGCGAAAAAGATAGGAATAGGTACAAAAAAGATCGCAAAAGGTATTTCGTCTTTAATTTTTAAATATGCCTCTAAATCACCTGAAAACAAGCGTAGATATAGAAAGTATATAAAGAGAGGTGCATAAAATAATACAATTAACTTCCAGTATCTTTTAACAAATAATGGCATTAGTAAATATGCAAATCCTACCCAAAACCCCATTAATAAAATAAATGTAATCGGATTATCAGGCATTTTCATTCTAGAATCTATAATTAGCGTACCAATAAAAAGAATAATCAGTATTATAAGTTTATATATAATCTTTCTTTTTTTCTTTATATACGAAAACTTATAAATAGGAAGTGAAATAAGAAGCCACCAGAAAGTAAAAACAAAAAATATTTCTATTGGTGCATCATCAGGTATAAGAAGAAACTTATAATAATGCATTAACACAATTGCTGTTAAAACAATTATAAATCCTAGTCCGAAGGCTTTATATTTTTTTAAAAAGTGTACCATAATTCAAAAATACTCATGTTATAGAGTACTAACAAGTAAATTGATAGACACTACTATAATTAACACCAACAGCTACATTTTATTGATAAACTCAATTAATAACAACTTTACCCCTGTATAACTCTAAAACATTGCGCTAAGTCATATTTATTAGTCCTTCTTTTTATTCGAGTATAAGTTTGCTGTACTTACAAATAATTAAAAGCCGAATAATTATGAACACATTACTAATTAATGATTTAACAAAAACCTACTCGAACGGTGTAAAAGCTTTAGATGGAATTAATTTAAAAATCACAAACGGAATGTTTGGATTGTTAGGTGCTAATGGCGCAGGAAAATCTTCTTTAATGCGTACCATTTCTTCATTGCAAGAACCATCTTCTGGAAGTATTACTTTTAATGATATAGATGTTATTAAACAACCACATGAAATAAGAAAAGAGTTAGGGTATTTACCGCAAGAGTTTGGAGTATATCCTAAAATATCTGCTGAAAAATTATTAAATCACTTGGCTGTGTTAAAAGGAATAGTAGATAATAAAAAACGAAAAGAACAAGTAACCGCCTTATTACAACAGGTTAATTTATATCAGCACAGAAAAAAAGCAGTGTACACATTCTCTGGAGGTATGCGCCAACGATTCGGAATTGCACAAGCATTATTAGCGAATCCTAAATTAATAATTGTTGATGAACCAACCGCTGGATTGGATCCGGAAGAAAGCAATCGTTTTTTAAATTTATTAAGTGAAATAGGGGAAAACGTAATTGTTATTTTATCTACCCATATTGTTGAAGATGTTCGTGATTTATGCCCTAAGATGGCAATTTTATCTAATGGGAAAATTATTTCAGAAGGAAGTCCAAAAGAGTTAGTCGCTACTATTGAAGGGAAAATTTGGACAAAAATTATTCCTAAAAAAGACATTGCTATTTATAAGAAATCTTTTGATGTTATTTCTACAAAATTAGTCGCTGGAGAAACTCAAATTAGAGTGTTGTCTGCCATAAAACCAGAAATTGGTTTTGAATTAATTGTTCCTAATTTAGAAGATTTTTATTTCGCAACATTGTTTAATCAAGCTACTAAAACTGTATAAATTATGTTTAAAAAATTATTACAATTCGAAGTTTTTTATCAATTTAAGCAACGAGCCTTTCCAATATTTGCAATCTTATTTTTGGCTTTAGGAGTATTTGTAGGAAGGCAAGGTTTTGCGCCAAAAGGCATTAATTTTAATGCTATATATCAAGTATATTTTCATACAAGTATATTTACCTTAGGTAGCGTGTTTATTATTATGTTTTTTGCTATTAGCGCAGTACTTAGAGATAAACAACACAATATGGAAAGTTTAATTTATAGCTCATCTATTAAAAAAAGTCACTTTTTTTGGAGTCGTTTTTTAGGTACATTTATATTTAGTGTTTTAGCATTTTCTCCTTTTTTAGTTGGATATATTTTTGGGAATTATTTTTCTGATTTAGATCCAGAAAGGTTAGCCGACTTTCAATTAATAACTTACCTACAACCGTGGTTATATATCGTATTGCCAAATGTATTTATTTGCGCTACCATTGTATTTTCTGTAAGTATTTTAACAAAAAACAGTATTGCAACCTATGCAAGTGCTGTATTTATTTACATGTTATACTTTATAAGTGCTATTTTTTTAAACTCACCATTATTAGCACAATCTGTTCCTGCTTCACCAGAAAGCATGGCAATAGCAGCAGTGGCAGATTCTTTTGGTGTTGCTGCTTTTTTTGAGCAAACTCAATATTGGACACCTTTTCAAAAAAACACTCAATTACTCTCTTTTTCAGGCTTGTTTTTATTGAACAGACTTGTATGGATTTTGATTTCTATAGGAATTTTATTTGCTACCTATCGAGTATTCTCATTTCGTAAAACTATCAAAAAAATAAAGAAAGTACCAAAACAAAAAATAGCTAAAATTAAAACACGAATATATAAACCAGTAGTTGCCTTACATAACTTTAAAGCACAACAATTGGCATTTTATGCACTGCTAAAGTTAGAATTGAAAAATATTTTTAAGAGTTTACCTTTTATTGTAGTGTTAATTATGTGGTTGCTTATTGTATTTTCTGAATTGTTTTCGACTGTAATTGGTGGTGGTGAATATGGTGTTAGCACTTATCCTTTTACCAATCAATTAATTGATTTATTCTTAGATCAGTTAACTCTCTTTAGTCTGATACTCATCATTTTTTATAGTGCTGAGATTGTTTGGAGAGAACGCGATTTAAATTTCAATATTATTATAGATGCAACACCTGTAAAAAATAGTGTCTTCTTTCTATCAAAATTTACAGCATTATTAGCATTGCCTATAATTTTAATTACAACAGGTATTATAATGTGCATGGTATTTCAAGTAAGTTTAAACTACACGAATTTTGAATTTAGCTTATATGCTTCTTTATATTATCATTATGGTATGCAATTGCTTGTATTTTGTATGATTTCCTTTTTTATAAACAGTTTAGCAAAAAGTAAATATATAGGAATGGGTGTTTTTGGATTCATTGTATTATTAAGCTTAAAATCGGGCATGCTTGGTTTAGAACATCCATTAACAAGCCTTGGTTTTTTACCAAGAATAAAATTTAATAATATGGATGGTTTTAATGGTGTTTCAAACCTATTTAATCATTTAGTAATATATTGGTTAGCCTTAGGTTTACTACTAACTGTTTTATCCTTTAAAATTTGGAATAGGGGGCTAGTTGCTAGTTTTTCTATTAAACTTAAGCAATTGGTTTTAAACTTTACTAGCGCCCAAAAATATACTACATTAATACTAGTTGTATTGCTTTTAAGCGCAGGTAGTTTTGTTTATTACAATACAAACATTATTTCTAAGTATGAAACAACGAATGATCAATTAGATTTTAGTGAAAACTATGAACGAAAATTTAAAAAATTTGATAGCATAGATCGATTATATCCAATTTCTAAAAAGACAAGAGTAGATTTTTATCCATCAAAACGAATGTATACTGTGTCTGCTGATTATGTATTAAAAAATAAAAGCAAACAACCATTATCTGAATTATTTATAACAGAAAGAGTTTCATTACAAAATATTACGATAGAAAATGCACAATTAGTAATGCACGACACCGTATACGGAACATATTTATTTAAGTATAATACACCATTACAACCAAATGATTCATTAAAATATACCTTTAAATTAAAGAAAGAAGTAAAAGGTTATGAAACAGATAGATCAATTGTAAATAATGGTACGTACATAAATCGTTTTGGAAATTTTGCCCCAATTTTAGGATATACTATGGGTTTAGAAATTACCAATAGGTCTGAACGAAAAAGAAGAAATTTACCGAAACGAATTGAAGAAGATAATTCTGAAGCTCATATTTTATTGGAAGATGTAAAACATGAAAAAATAAAGTTTGAAACTGTTATATCAACATCTAATGATCAAATAGCTATTAGTTCAGGTGAACTATTAAAAGAATGGTCTAAAAATAACCGGAATTATTATCACTATAAATCTAAGAATAAAATTTTACCAGAAGTCGGTTATTTTTCAGCAAAATACAGCACAAAAAAAATAAATTATAAAGGAATTTCAATTGAACAATATTACGATGCTAATCACAATTTTAATATTAAAGACATCGAAAACAGTGTAAAACAAACATTAGATTATTGCCAAGAAAATTTTGGTAAATATAATTTTAACCATGTAAGAATTGCAGAGGTGCCTGCACATTGGCCATTTGGAGGCTTTGCACATCCCGGTGTTATAAGTATGGTAGAAGATCGATTGTATTTAACAAATGTAAGTGATGATGAAACGTTTAATGTGGTTGCAAAAAGAGTGGTTCATGAAGTAGCGCATCAATGGTGGGGACATACTTTATCTGCCAAACCTGTTGCGGGAGGTTCTTTATTAGTTGAAGGTTTTGCAAAATATACAGAAGCTGTTATACTAGAAAAAATGTACGGAAAAAGAGTGCTGTATACCTTAACTGAAAATGCAAGAAATAGATATTTTAGAGGTAGATCTTTTGCAAGCTCTGTTGAACAACCGGTTTATAAAGTAGACGGACAAAGTTACATTGCTTATGGTAAAGCGCTTACTGTTATGTTGGGATTAAGAGATTTAATTGGGGAGAATCAGGTAAATAAGGTAATGAAAACAATAACTACTAAATACAGATCAATTAATAAGTTAGCTGTAACTTCTGTTGAGTTATTAGACGAATTTTATAAAATAACACCAGTAAAACAACATACATTAATTAATGATTGGTTTAAAAAATTAATTACGTACGATTTAGGAATAACGGAAAGTTCTTTTAAGAAATTAGCAAACGGAACCTATGAAATTACAGCAAAAGTAAAAGCAAAACGTTTTGAAACATTGGCGAACGGAGAAATAAAAGAAATATCAATACATGAATCTATTAAAATAGGCGTTTTCACAAAACATCCATCTACTGTAAAAGCTACGGATTCAATTTTATATTATAACTCAAATAAGCTTACGAAGGAGCTTACAGAGCTAAAGATAATTGTAAAGGAGAAACCTAGCTATATTGCTATTGATCCTTACGGAACAAGATTGGATGAAAATTTAGTTGATAATTTGATGGAATTATAAAAGGTACTTTAGTAAATTAAATCTATAAAAAAGACTTAGATAGTAACTATAGCGAGCATCAAATATCTTTAGATGCTCGCTATTTTTTATGCTTATAAATAAAGCGTTTCTAGATAAATGAAGCGTTGATACTAAATATAATAAGTATACACATTTGTTTATTACAACCAATATAGTATTTTCGTACAAACTGATTTTTAACAATGTCAAAGTTACCAAACACAACTGCTAGTATATTTTCTGTAATGTCGCAATTAGCACAAAAACACAATGCGATTAATTTATCACAAGGATTTCCTAATTTCCCTGTAGATGAGCGATTACTTCAAATTTCAAATCGTTTATTAACAACAAATGTTCATCAATATACACCCATGGCAGGGTTGCCTTCATTATTAGAAAAAATAGCCTCATTAACTCAAAAAAACTACCAACGAAAAGTAAATACTTCATCTGAAATATTAATTACAGCGGGTGCAACACAAGGTATTTATACTACGATTAACACTTTTATTACTTATAACGATGAAGTAATAATTTTAGACCCAAGCTACGATAGCTATGAGCCTTCTGTTTTAGTAGCAGGAGGAAAGCCAGTACGTGTTTCTTTAAATGATGATTATTCACCCAATTTTAACCGAATAGAAGCAGTAATAACATCAAAAACCAAACTTATAATTATTAATAATCCGCATAACCCTACTGGTAAAATTTGGAAAGAAGAAGAGTTTCAAGCTTTAGAAACGATCTTAGATAAGCACTCAAATATCTTATTATTAAGTGATGAAGTTTATGAATATATATCGTTTAAACATCCTCATATTTCTATAAATAGCCGACCTAAATTAATTGATAAAACAATTATAGCTTCTTCTTTTGGTAAATCATTGCATGTTACTGGTTGGAAAGTTGGTTATTTAATTGCTCCAGAAAGATTAATGAATGAAATTAAAAAGGTGCATCAATTTTTAGTTTTTAGTATTAATAGTTTTTCACAACATGCTATTTCTGAGTATTTAGATATTGTTGATTTTAGTAAAATAGCAACAATGTACGAACGTAAAAGAGCTTTGTTTCAAGATATTCTTAAAAACAGTCGATTTGAGTTATTACAGTCTGAAGGAACCTATTTTCAAATTGCAAGTTATAAAGAAATTAGTGCTAAAAGCGATACTGAATTTGCTAAAGATTTAATTACAAAACACAATGTTGCTGCAATTCCTATATCCGTTTTTTATAAAGATGCAACCGATAAACAAATGCTTCGTTTTTGTTTTGCCAAAACTGATGAAACTTTAATTGCTGCGGCTGAAAAATTAACTAAAATATAAAATGTTCTTGTAGCATAACATTCCGTATAAAATTGAGGTATTCACTTTAATTCTCTGTCAATTACGGAATACCATAACTATTTATTTGCTAAACAAAATATATTTATCGTACTATTTAAAATCAAATAATTATGATAGAAATTGAAGCAATTAAACCAGGGCCAAAGCCTAAGAAAAAAGATGGTACTCTTGATAAAAGAAGAAGAGATAACAAGGATACTCCAGGTAATAAACCTTCGTTAAAACCTAGTAAATCAACTACTAATGAGTAATCTACTCTAAAGCCTTCTTAAATTTATTATTTAGGAATGTATGGTAAACATTCCTAAATAATAAATGCTTTACGTTTTATTATAATTTCATGAAACGTTATGTTTCATACCAGTCTTATTAAATAAATTGCAACAAAGTTGCATTAGTGAATATTTTAATTAATTTTGCAACTTAGTTGTATTAATAAAGTTATAATGATATTCACAAACCAAAAATCAGATAATTTAGGAGTTCTAACAAGCACACTATGTTTAATACATTGTATTGCTACTCCTTTTATATTTATAGTACAAAGCTGCTCAATAACTTGTTGCGATAGCGCACCTACTTGGTGGAGATTTATAGACTATTTTTTTTTAGTAATCTCAGTAATAGCCATTTATTATTCAACACAAACAACTACTATTAAGTGGATGAAACCATCGTTGTGGCTAAGTTGGTCTCTTTTATTTTTAATCATAGTAAACGAAAAAGTTGCATGGGTATCTTTACATGAAAGCTTTATCTATTTTCCTGCGCTCTCATTGATAATCTTACATCAATACAATAAAAAATATTGTAAATGTAACGTAACAAAATGCTGTACAAATGAACAATAAAGAAGAAATTGAAATAATAGGGGATGATCATTATTCAAAAAGTATTAAAACCCCATTACGTCCAGACGCGTTTGATAAATCTAATGATGAAAAGATTAAAAATATACAACATCATTTTAAGATGATAATGCATGAAATGGGCTTAGATCTAACAGATGATAGCTTATCAGGTACTCCATATCGAGTAGCAAAAATGTATGTTAAAGAATTGTTTTATGGATTAAACCCTGCTAACAAGCCTAAACTGTCAACATTTCAAAATAAATATGGGTACAAAAAAATGTTAGTTGAACAGAATATTACCATTGATTCTGCTTGCGAACATCATTTTTTACCAATAACAGGATTTGCTCATGTAGCATACGTTCCTAAAGACAAAGTTATTGGACTATCAAAAATTAATCGATTGGTCGATTATTATGCACGTCGCCCACAGGTACAGGAAAGGTTAGTGCTACAAATTTTAAACGATTTACAGGATGTTTTAGATACAAAAGATGTTATCGTCTCTGTAACAGCCAAACATCTTTGTGTTTCTTCTAGAGGCATAAAAGATCAAAGCAGCTTTACGACAACTTTAGAATATGGAGGATGCTTCTCAGAAACAGCAACTCGTAATGAATTTTTAAAAATAATAACGCAACAAAAATTATAAAAATGATATTAAAAAAAGAAGTATTAAACGCACAAGAAAAATGGGGAGGAGGAGTTGTAAAAATTGGTTCTTTAAAGGATAAAACAACAGAATGTGAATCTTTTACGAATGAGTTTCTTAAAAATTTATATTCTTTTGATTATGGACCAGTTCTATTTAAGCCTACTAAGTGTGAAATAGAACAATTTAGACCTACCCAACCAAAAGCTTTGTCATATTTTATTGCAGGCGAAAATAGGGCTTGTGATGAAGATAAAGGATTTGCGCTTCAACCTTGGACAAAAGTAAGGTTTGAAAATTCAAATCTCATCTTAGAAGAAAACCGAGCAATCGCTATGGGTAATTACTATTTTACCGATTTAAGTGGTAATGAAGCAAAAGTTGAATATACATTTGGCTATAAACTAATTGCTGGAGAATTAAAAATAGATTTACATCATTCTTCATTTCCTTACACTATAAATAACGTTGTCTAATGCAAAAACACCTTTATTTTTTGTGTCCTACCGATTGTTTAGAATCTGTTATTAACAATACTTTTAAGCATGAAAATTATTTTTATACCTCGCTTGGAAATTCTTTTGCGGCTGAAAATAAAACAATTGAGTCGCTAAGCGAAGTAATTACAGCGCATAATATTAAAGAAATATCTTTTGTGTTATCTAATAACAATCATATTATTAATGATGCATTGGGCGCGCAAGATTTTTTAAGGATAAAAGGACTAACTAGATTATACCGTCAAATTAAAAAACAAAAAGAACATTCAGATATGTTATGGAAAACAGACTATAATCAGTTTATTATTCTTTCTTATTATTTAAATAAAAAAATAAATGAGTTACAATTACAGTTAACAAATTTATCAAAAAGGCATATTAAAATAGGAGGGAAGATATACAATCAGCATACCAATTCATTTACGAATATATATGCTGATTTAATTTGTTTACAAAAACATCATTTAAATTAAATACGACCATTTTTACCTATTAATAGAATGAAAAAATTACCTGTAACTGTATTAAGTGGCTTTTTAGGAGCTGGAAAAACAACATTACTAAATCACATATTGCATAATAAAGAAGGCTTAAAAGTAGCTGTGATTGTAAATGATATGAGTGAAGTGAATATTGATGCTCAATTCATTAAAAATGAAAATGCACTCTCTAGAACTGAAGAAAAATTAGTAGAAATGTCTAATGGATGTATTTGCTGTACACTTCGTGAAGATCTTATGGTAGAGGTAGAAAAACTAGCATTACAGAACAAATTTGATTACCTTTTAATAGAAAGTACTGGTATAAGTGAGCCAGTACCGGTGGCACAAACATTTACTTTTGAAAGTGAAGATGGTAAGATAGATTTAAGCCGATTTAGTTATATAGATAATATGATAACAGTAGTTGATGCTTTTAATTTCTTAAAAGATTTTTCGAGTTCAGATTATTTAGCGACAAGAGAACTTACTAATATTGATGGTGATGATAGAACTATTGTAAACTTATTAACCGATCAAATTGAGTTTGCAAACGTTATTATAATTAATAAAATTGATTTAGTAACTAAAGAACAGGTAGCAGAACTTCGCGCTATTATTAAAAAGTTAAACCCTGAAGCTAGAATTATTTCAACTAAAAATTCTAAAATCAAACTAGAAAATGTATTAAACACAGGCTTATTTAATTATGAAAAAGCAGAGGCTTCTGCTGGTTGGATAAAAGAATTAGAAAATGAACACGTGCCTGAAACCGATGAATTTGGTATAAGTTCTTTTGTTTTTAAAAGTAAAAAACCATTTCACCCTGAACGTTTTTTTAACTATCTAAATCAAAGTTTTCCTCAAAATGTTATTAGAAGTAAAGGATTGTTTTGGTTAGCTTCAAGATCTAATCAAGCATTATCATGGAGTTCAGCAGGCGGTTCTTGTAAAGCAGATCCGGCTGGGGTTTGGTGGGCATCTATGCCATTTCAAGAAAGAATTAATTATGCTTCTTTTAATGATAACAAAGATGGTATTGAGTCTGATTGGGATGTTCTTTTTGGAGATCGAAAAATAGAGTTAGTATTTATTGGTCAACTATTAAATAAAGAGGAAATGATCATTCAATTAAATGAATGTTTACTTACCAATAAAGAGATTCAATTATGGAAAGATAAATCATTTTCACAAGCTGATAAATGGCCAATTGCTATATAAAAATAAGTTGCTAGTAATAAAATATTAATAAACCATATGGTTTTAAGGAAGCTAGTTTTGTCGTGTTATTTATTTCGAGCATAGTTAAAAACTATTAGTATGTAAAGATAGGTTTCAACTACGCTCAAATAAACCTTTTTAAGGTATTAAAATATAATTAATTCCAAACTGGAGTATATAGCTTAAATTAATAATTATCATATCTGTGTAATTAAATTTTACAGATATAAAGTACTTTATACTATTGAGTCTTATATTTAATATAATTTTATTGAATATAGATATACTAAATTAATTAACTATTTTCGTGCTTAAAATCTTTAAACCTAATGATAAAGAAAACATACTATTATTTACTTATTTTATTTTTTATAAGTTGTCAAGTAGAAGAAGGTAATACAGGGGTAAATACTTTGACAAATACTTATAAAGAAGCTATAGGTACAAATTGTGAAAATGGAGGTGTAAAAATAGAATTAGGGCTAGATAAAAACTCAAATAATGTTTTAGACATAGATGAAATAGAGACTGTTAATTATATATGTAATGGTTTAAATGGTTATATTAATTTAACATCAGTAAGTAACGATTTTATTGATACTAATGTTTGTGAAAATGGTGGACATAAAATAAATTCTGGTTTAGACTATAATAATAATAATGTATTGGATATTGAAGAAATAATGATCTCTGCAATAGTATGTGATGGTATTGAAGGGTATAAACCTCTAACTAAGTTTGTAAATGAGCCCATAGGTGTTAATTGTGATAAAGGAGGCATAAAAATTAGTATAGGTTTAGATAATAATAGTAATGGTATTTTAGATAATGATGAAATTATTTCTACATCATATGCATGTAATGCAGAAGACGGTGATTTAAGTTTAACAAAAATTTCTGACATTGAATCGGGTAGTACATGCGAAAATGGTGGAATGAAAATAGAAGTAGGTATCGATTTAAATAGTAATGCAATCCTTGATGAAGAAGAGATAAAAACAACTAAAACTGTCTGTAATGGAGTAGATGGAATTGGTGGACTTGAAGAAATTAGACTTTTAATTTTATCCTCAGGAGCTGGTGCATCAGGAACTGATAAAGAAAGTGGTGTTATAGTTGGAAGTATTGAAAAGTTTAATAAAAAAAACTGGTCAGAAGCAAAATCTATAATATATAATTCTTACATATACACTAGTAATTATAATAATACTTGTTATATAGAACTATATAATGCAACCGATGGTTATGTTATTTCAGAATCAACCATATCATCTAACAGTACAATGTATCCTGGTTCATTAGTTATATCAAAAAATATCATTGACAACCTTCCTAATAAAGAGATCAAACTAGACTTAAGGTTGCGTTCAGAAAATGAAGGAACATCTGTGTTTATAGGTAGAAAATCTGAATTAATTATCAATAATTAAAAAATTTAGTTTATGAATTTCACATATATAAAAAAAACTTATCTGTATTGTATAACTTCATTCTTATTGTTTGTAGCTTGTCAAGTAGAAAATGGAATTTTAGGATTAAATAGTTTAACTATTTTAACAAAAGAACCTTCTAGTGCCAATTGTAAAAATGGAGGTATTAAATTAGAAGTAGGTTTAGATAAAAATTCTAATGGTTCATTAGAAGTAGAAGAAATCAATGTAACGAACTATTATTGTCATGGTTTAAATGGTAGTAATAGTTTGACAGCATTAGAAGAAGAGCCTTCTGGGCTAAATTGTGAAAATGGAGGCTATAAAATAAATTCAGGAATTGATTTTAATAATAATAATGTGCTAGATATAGATGAAATTACAGCTTTGTCTTTTATTTGTAATGGAATTAATGGGAAAGAAACATTGACCAAAATCACTAATGAACCAAAAGGAATGAATTGTGAGAGTGGTGGTATGAAAATAGAAGCAGGTAAGGACATAAATGAAAATGGAATATTAGACGGTGATGAAGTTATTTCAACGACTTATGGATGTAATGCTGATGATGGTAAGTCTAGTTTAGTAATTTTCTCAGATATTGAAGCAAATTCTAATTGTAGTAACGGTGGTATCATAATTAAATCTGGTATTGATAATAATAACAATGCTATCTTGGAGGAAAGTGAAATTAAAGCTATTAAAACTATTTGTAATATGTCTGATGGTCGTTTTAATGAAGAAATAAGATTAGTTTTATTTTCATCTAATGCTAGTGCTAATGCTACTAACAAAATAGATGGAAAAATAGTAGATAATGGAAAGATAATAGGGTTTAATAAAAATAATTTAAATAGCAGTGAAGCGTCAATTATTTATACGGTTTATGCATCCACCAGTAATAAAGAAGCTTCTTGTTTTGTAGAATTATATAATTTAACGGATAATATGATTATACAAAACTCTACATTAAGCACAAGTATTGAAGGGTTTCCTGGAGAATTTTTAATTTCTGATAATATTATTGAAAATTTACCTAATAAGGAAATCGATTTAGCTCTCAGGTTTAGAACTGAAAAAGAAGGAGAAGATGTATATATAACTATGAAATCCGAAATTATTATTAATTATAGGAAAGATTAATTTTTTATTATGAAAAACATTAAATTAAATAATTTTCGTCATTTAACTTTGTTATTAATATTACTTAGTGCTTGTCAAGAAAACGGTTATGACGGGCTTGCTAACTTAACAAATATTATTTCAGAAGCCCCAGGAATAAATTGTGAAAGAGGTGGGCTAAAAATAGAAACAGGGTTAGATATAAACTCTAATGGTATCTTAGATAAGGATGAAGTAGATTCAAATGAGTTTGTCTGTAATGGATTAAATGGCTTATCATATTTAAGTAGTTACATTACTGAACCAAAAGGTATAAATTGTGAAAAAGGAGGGATTAAAGTTTCTTTTGGATTAGATTCTAATAATAATGGAACTCTTGATGATATCGAAATTACTTCTTCTACCTTTTTATGTAATGGAGTAGATGCTAATGACTTATTAACTGAAATAAGTAGCATATTACCAGGGAATAATTGTGACACTGGAGGAACTAAAATTGAGTATGGATTAGACGTAAATGGAAACGGAAGTTTAGAAAAATCAGAAGTTAGTTCAACAGCTTATTTTTGTAATGGTGAAGAAGGAAAAACCAGTCTAATCAGAATAATAGAAGATAAAGAAGGTGTTTGTGAAAAAGGAGGTTTAATTATCGTTTCTGGTAGAGATTCTAATAGTGATGGTAACTTATCTGAGGAAGAAATTATTGAAACTAGAAGCATATGTAATGGTGTTGATGGAAAGATAAATGAAGAAATTAGATTAGTTCTTCATACTAATTTTTCAGGAGCAACAGGTGTTTCAGGAACTGGTGTTAACAGTTATCCAGCTTTAATAAATTTTGATAAAAGAAACTGGAGTAAAGCATATTCAATTTATTTTTCCACTTATTTAAAAACAGATGATTCTTTAAATAATGCCATATTAGATTTATACAACATGACTTTCTATCAAACAATAGGCTCTGTGAGTACAAATAGTACTGAGTTTACAAATGTAGTTTCAGATAACATTATAGATCATTTACCCGAAGCTAATATTAATTTATATTTATACTTACGCTCTTCAAACGTAACTGATAGTGTAGTTTGGATTCGTGGAAAAAGTGAGCTCATTATCAAACAAGAATATTAATTTTGAATTAATGCCATGAGAGTATTATTATTATTATAAGTAATACAAATGAATTTGGTAAGAAACATACAAATATTAATCTTTATATAAGATGACAAAAGGCCATCTTATATAAAGATTAATTTACTTTACAAAAACTCTATTTAACATAATATTAATTATAGTACAAATGTATTTCATCCATTAGATAGCTATAATTCTATATTATGTAAAATATCCCAGAAAGTCTTGTACACACCAATAACCTGTAGTACTTGGGTCATTAAACATTATCATTTTTGCTTTTCGTTTAAATTTAATATTCTGTACAATCGTTCAAGTTATTTTAAATACGCGATTCTCAAGAAACTTCAGAACTATAAATTTGTAACTATAATTAGACATTATGTAAAATTGCCGCTCGCAAACGCTCGATTGCTTTTTAAAAATAATTATGCTGTCGCAGTAATTTTTTTAAACACAATTATCCATCGCTTGCCAACGCCAAAAAAAGCTAACCTTTTAGATTTGTTTAAAATTCGCGTATTGGATAATAATCCTGCAATATTTTTTTCTACGACATTCTAGTAAAGGTTTTCGCAAGAGTATAAAATTTAAGAAAAATAAATTTCTATACACTTGCTCTAATTGTGCTATAATTCAACCTTTTTTGATTTGAGTTGTTTAACAACATTTAGAACTGAAATTTAAAATCGTGACTATTAATAGTTTATTATTATCTTTTTTTCTTGATAAAAAAAGAAACAAAAAATCAAGACTGCATATAATTTTGGAAACAATTACGTTTCGTTACACTATATTTTAGGAAACATTGTAATTTACTAAGACTGATCAGAAATTCATTGCATAATTGAAACTCTTAAGAATATGTTTTGATAAAGCCCTAAAATATTACGTTCCTCTCTCCTATTGTTTTATCCAAAATTTTATGAGGTCGAGTTTAACATTCTATATTTATTGAACATTATGTTCCTTTTCGTCTAATGAATCCTGAACTTTAGTAAGAACTCTTGATATTTCATTAGCCTCATCATCACTTAAATTTTCTTTAATTTCAGCCATCATTAATTTAACTGGGTGTTCCGTTTTCTTTAACAAATCTAAACCTTTCTTAGTAATCATAATATCCAACTTACTCTTGTTTTCTTTACTAGGGGAAGTTTGTAGCAACTCTTTTAATCTTAGTTTCTCTACCAACCGCGTAGCATTAGATGTTTGATTTAATAATTGCATCTGAATTTCTTTCAAACTAAAAGGCTTACTAGGGAACTCTTCCAATATTTTCAAAACTTCAAACTGCTGATGAGAAATCCCCATCGGTGTAAGAAGTTCTTTAATTCGTTTTTCGTATCTAAAACCTGTATATACTACATTAAGAATTGCTTTCAACTGTAAGTTTTTTATGTCTTTTATATATAATTCGCTCCATTTCATATCGCAAATCTAAAAAAAAGTGTTGAGTATTCAATACTTTTTTCTAGATTTGTAGTGTTGAATAGTCAACTCTTTAATTATTAATATATATTATTAGACTGCAAAACAGCATGAAACACTTGATTATCATACCGTTTATACTTCTAAATATTTTCGCAAATGCGCAAGACTTAGAGAAAAAACCACCTATACCATTAGAATTAATGGTAGGAAATGAAGCATACAGATTTCAGTTTTCAATTAACCGCCCACTTTTTGAAGGAAGTAGGTTTGGTTTCTTTTCACAATTGGCATACAAAGTTAATCACGAAAAAACCGCACCAAATTCTATAAATACAGAAGCAATGATTACGTACAAGCTTACTAATCATTTTAATATAGGAGCAGGTACAAGATTAAATACAGCATCAGGTTTTAGAACATTATTGGCTACTTCCTATGGCTTATTTAATAAAAAGATAAGTCTATTCATTCAGCCTAGTATTGAAATACATAAGGATGGGTTTTTTGAATTGTTCTCCTTTTTTGAATGGCACCCTAATAATGGCAAAAAAATTCAACCCTTTTTTCGAGTACAAGCACTAACAGACTTTAATAAGCAACATGTGTATAGTTATCATAATTGGAGAGTTGGTGCAAAGCATAAAAATTTCAGTATCGGTCCAGCTATTAACTTCGAGTATATAGGCCCTCAAGGTATCGTAAATACCAATTATGGTGGTTTTATCATGCTTTGGCTTTAAAAATTAATAAATCTAATAACAAGTAAATATTTAAAAATGAAAACAAGCAAAACAAAAACAGTAATCAGAATTATTTATGGAGCATTTTTGGCTTTTTTTGGTCTAAATGGAATTTTTCAATTTATGCCGCTGCCAGCACCAACACCTGAAGGTGGTGAATTTTTAGGAGCATTGCTAAAAGCAGGATATATTATGCCAATTGTAGGAATTTTAGAAGTAGGCGTAGGAGTTTTACTATTAATCAACCGTTATACCTCATTAGCTTTAATACTTATTTTCCCTATAATATTAAATGCCTTTCTATTTCACTTAGCCTTAGACTTACCAGGTATTGGAGGCTCTTTATTAGCATTAATACTTAACGTAACTTTATTTGTTTTATATAAAGATTCTTATAAGCAAATTTTTCAATTAAAATCAAACTAAAATCTCTGTACTATGCATCTAAGAATATTAGTCATTATTTTTTTATTTTTATCAGGCTACACTTTTAGTCAAAAAACCGAAGGATTAACTACTGTAAAAGATTCTTTGAAAGTGGATGGTTCATTATCACTAATGGCTAATTTTCAAACAGGTACTATAGATGAAACATTATTAACAGGAAGAGGAGAAATAAATTTCAAGAAAAATAACAATCGATTAAACTTAGGATTAAATTATAAATTCTTATCTGTTGAAGATTTTGAATTAGATAGTGATTACTATGTTCATGCTAGTTACAACTTAAAAGAACATAATAAACTTTACTTTACCTATTCGGTAAATATATCAAAAGCAAACTCTTATTCACTCGATTACGCTTTTCTAACTGGTCCTGGTGTCGCTTGGAACATTCATCAAAAATCAGAGCAAAACTATGTCGATTTAGGGATTTATGTTGGCTATATGGCTGTGAAATTTGCTCCATTTAATAAGCATGAATCTGCCAGTACAGGTCTTAGGTTGCGTTCACATTTTCCTGTAACAAAAACTATGGGTATTAGATATTCAATTGACACATATTTATCATTCTCGGATAGTGATTATAGTGGTATTGAAAGTCGTTTAGATGTATTCTTTGATATAAGTAAATCATTAAAATTTAACATATCATATAGCGTCTGGCATAATAGCAAAGAAGTCCCTATGGCAGAAAAAACCAACTCCGTTTTAACTCCAGGTTTAACGCTTAATTTTTAATATAGACACAAATTATGATCTCATTATCTAAAAAGCAGAAAAAATATATCTTTTTACAGCAAACAACTATGGGAGTGCTCATGAATATTATTATGAATTCTCTTATGGGATGGGTCGTTTTTAAATCTGCTGATAAACTTAATTTATGGGGTGAAAATAGTTTTGCTTTTGATTTAATAATGACCACTTTCATGTTAGTCTTTATGACTTCTTTGTTAGTTTCTAAAATGACGCATAAAGCAGTAAAGTCAGGGAAACTACAACCGTTAGAAATTGAATGGTTCAATTCAATCTTAAAAAAATCGATGCAGCGTCCTTTTTTAGGAAGCTTATTAGTTGCTATTGTAATAACTCTTGTCTTTATACCATTATTATTCTTGCTTCTTGAAGTGACAAATGCTACCCTTTTATCTTTAAAATATTACATCATCATAAAAGGAAGTTATGCAGGGTTTTTAGCATTAATATTTACTCCAATAGTAGTAATAATAGCGATGTGTGAAACTAAATACTTAAAAAAGTAAAAATGGAAAATTTGATTAAGACCAATAAAAAAACAGTAATAAAAAAAGCTAGTGATGCTAAAAAGTATTGGATGACTGAAAATGAATTTATAGGTATCATAGCTGGTAAAGAGGCTACAAATTCTGAATATGTTATTAGTGATGGTATTATTGAGCCTGATGGATTTGTACCTAACCATTATCATAAATGGGAAGATCAAACTTTCCATATTGTAGAAGGGGATTTAGAAGTTAAAATTGGTAATGAAACAGTCTTGGTTAGCGCAGGAGACTCTATTCATTGTCCAAAAGGAGTATCACACTATATGAAAAATACAGGAGATAAAGATGCAAAATTAATTAGCTACATATTTCCAGGGGATTGGGCTGAAGATTTTTTTGCAGAAACTAGTAAACAAGTAAAGTCTGGAAAATTTGACTTTGCATTAATTGAAGAAAAATTTGGAGTAGTTTATATAGAATAATTAGTAAAGAATATAACTTAAAACAAATAACAAATGGAACGAAAAATTATTAATCCATGGAAATGGCAAGACAAATTAGCATATGTTCAAGCTAACTACATTTCCGATTTTCAACATATCTTCTACTTTAATACATAGTTTAATAAATCTGGATTCATGTGAATTCAGATTTATTTTTATAAGGAGTAACATTCCATTCCACACACATTCCACTACTCTCCTATCGTCGTTTCATGAAAAGAGTGTTCCATTAACATTGCAGAGAAACATTTGACTAGAAAAAAATAAAGGAAAAGAAGTAATTAAAACTTCGCTTTTACCAAAGCAAAGTTACATAACGCAGAACATTATAATACAAATGTTATCATCCATTAGATAGCTATAATTAGACATTATGTAAAATTGCCGCTCGCAAACGCTCGATTGCTTTTTAAAAATAATTATGCTGTCGCAGTATTTTTTTTTAACACAATTATCCAACGCTTGCCAACGCCAAAATAAAAGCTAACTTTTAAATTCAATTAAACTTTATGTTAGCTAGGAAATTCTCGTTATATTTTTTTTACAGAAGCATTTCGTCAGTAAGCCACAAGAGTATAAAATTTAAGAAAAATAAATTTCTATACACTTGTTATATTTAGAATTCGAACTGAAGTTTTTTTAATTATATTCTGCATATTATTAGAAGATGTATGTAAAAAAAATAGTTACTTAACTACAACAGTTTCTATACCATCAATTACCACAACTGAAATTCTAGCATCTTTAAAATCCAGGTATTTCCCAGAGTCTGTGATTTCTTTTGACGAATCATTTTGTATATTCTTTTTTAAGAAATAGATAACCTCCACACCTCCATCAAGATGACCTGTATTATGGCCTATATCATATCTGTTTTGAATTTGACTGAATAGAATAAAGCTTGTTATTGCTCCTCCTAATAAAAAAGCTAAAAGAATTTTAATATTATTTTATATAAATATTTAATCTGTCAAAATACAAATACTGTACCGAAAAATAGTTGATAGATTAATAATTTACTCTCATCGTTTTTTTTATTCTTAAGAGACAGCATACAATAATTCATTCAAAATTAATTAATAGGTTTTATTTTTTCAAATAAAACGTCTTTAAAAGTTCTTCCTACTGGGATTTTTTGTTTATTAATATAAACAAGGTTACCTGTCACTTTTTCAACATAATTTAGATTAATAATATATGATTTATGAATCTGTAAAAATTGTTCATCTATTAAATAGTCATTCCATTTTTTTAAACTATCAATAAATGAAAGGCTAATGTTTTCGGTAACTACAGTTACATAATTCCTGTCTGACTGTACATAAAGAATAGTATTAAGGTTGATTTTATGCAAGGTTTTATCAACATTAATAAACACAGAGTCTTCATTTTTTGTAATCTGAATAGTGTCTGATTTTATAGGTTTTATAGTTGATTGCCTATTTTCGACTTTGTTTATAGCTTTTAAAAAACGTTCGAAACTAAAGGGTTTTGTTAGGTAATCTACGATAGTATCAAATTCAAAACTTTCAGCTGCATAATTAGAGTATGCAGTAGTCATTATTACATAAGGAGGGTTTTGTAGTGTTTTTAAATAATTCATTCCAGAAATATTTGGTAAATTAATATCTAAAAATAAAATATCTATTTGCTCTTCTTTTAATATTTTGTTTGCCATAAGCGCAGAATTAAAAACGCCCTTAATTTCCAAATCTGGTATTTTACCGATATATGTAATTAAGATTTCTTGTGCAGGAATCTCATCTTCTATTATTATACAATTCATGTTAAGGTTATCTTTAAATCTGCTATAAAATTGTTTTCATTTTCTATTTTTTCTAATGAATAATTGCCCTTATACATTAAATCAAGACGTTGCTTAAGATTCTTTAAACCAATTTGTAATCCTTCAGTATTGGTTTTATTTTGAGAATTATCAACTTCATTTTTACAAATAAAATGAAGTTTTCCGTTTTGTACATTAATTATTATTTCAATATCACTTAATAAATTTTCTTTATAGCTACTGTGTTTAAATGCGTTTTCTATAAGACCAATTAACAATAACGGAGCAATAGAATGGTTTAATGAATCGATATTTTTTGTATAGATGATATTGTTTATTCCTTGTGTTCTCATTTTTTGAAATTCAAGATAATTATCAATAAAATCAATATCTTTTTCTAAAGGCACTATATTAGTTTCACTCTGATAAAGAATATACTTTAAATTTTCAGATAACATTAAAATCATTTCAGGAACATTATCTGCACCTTTTACTGCTTGTGAATAAATAGTATTAAGGTTGTTAAAGAGTACGTGTGGATTAATTTGAGATTTCAAAAACTTAAGTTCTATTTCTAATCGTTCTTTATTGATTTTCTCTAACTCCTTTTGTTTTTCAAATAAGGACATTAATATCCATATTAAAGATAGAAAAATGATTGGTAAAACAAATTTCCATAAATTTTGTGATAAACAAGCACCATAACTACAAGAGCAATCAATAATGTAATAACAGTAGATTGTAGTAATTAAAAATAATAGTGTTACTATTAAAAGACTGTAGGTGATGTATTTTTTATTTTTAAAGAAATAAGGAAGAAATAACTGATCATTTATGTACGTTAATCCCACTACAATAAGCAATAGTTTTACATCAATCTTATCAATCCAACTCATGGTAGCATTGCCATAGTAAGGTTCTAAAAAAAAGACAACCACAAAATAGAATACCCAAAAGAACAGATGAATTATTAGTTTCATTGATAAGTTATATTTCATGTCATTATATTTCATACAACAAAAGTATTTTAAAGCTCTCATTTCTAAAAAGTAAATGTACGAAAGTGTATTTGTAATGTACAAACGTAAATATACCAAGTACTTTTGAAAAACAGTATGTTAACAATCTGTTATACCCTAATTATTGTTGTTAATACACTTAACTTCTTTAAGCTTTTTATTCAAAATATGTTTGCATCATAAAACATAAATAAAATGAAAGCAATAGTTAAATTAATTCTATTATTATGTGTAATCAATACATACTCACAAAATAGTATTTCAGGAAAAATTACAGATGGTACAACAAATGATATAATCTCTTGGGCAGATGTTATATTATACCAAGGTGAAACAATAGTAACAGCTGTGATTACAAATGATAAAGGAGAGTTTTCATTAGAGAACATAAAAGATGGAGCTTATAAATTAAAAACTCATTATTTAGGATATAAAGAATATAGTGCTGATTTTGAATTAAAAAACAATGAGAAAAAACAGTTTTCAATTCAATTAGAGAGTGATGCAAGTGAACTTGATGAAGTGGTTATCATTGCCGAAAAAACAACGATACAACATAGAAGTGACAGAAAAATAGTGAATTTGGGCAAAGATTTATTGTCATCAGGTGCTGCAGCTACAGATATTTTCAACAAACTACCATCTGTTAAAGTAAGTGTTGATGGAAACGTAAGTTTACGAGGTGACCAGAATGTAAAAATATTGGTTAATGGAAAAAGTCAATCGTTACCAAATGATAGATTACTCCAGCAAATACCTTCCAGTGCTATTTCAAAAATTGAGATTATAACAAACCCTTCTGCCAAATATGAAGCTGCAGGAGTATCAGGGATAATTAATATAATTACTAAAAGAAAATATAATATTGGTGGTAAAATAAATCTATCCACAGCTATAGGTACAGGTAAAGAGCTAAGAGCCAACTCAAATATTGATATAAGTTATGCCACAAAAAAAATAAAAACGTATGTAAATTATAGTTATAATAAATCAATTTGGGACACCAAAGAAATAAGTAATAACGAACGTGAATCTATAAAATTTGAAAATCAACAAAATCAATTATCATTTAATAAAACACCATATTTAAAAGGTGGTTTAGATTTTTTTATTGACAGTACCAGTGCACTTTCAGTTTCAGCAAGCTTATCTAAATATAGCTTTGCAAGTAGTGGAAAAAATAACATTATAGAAACATCTTTACTTGATAATACTATTACCAATTCAATCTTTAAATTAGAATCTAAAAGTACTGGTAATAATAATGATTTTAATATTAATTATAGAAAAGAGCTTAATGGTTCTGACCATTATATTGAAGCCGATGCAAATTATTCATTTTCTCCTTTTAAGTTTAACTCTGACAGAAAAACAGATAGAGATAACTCTACTACTACAGAATTACAAGGTGACAATTTAATCGACTCAAGTAATATAACTACCTTAAATTTAGATTATTATAAAAACACTGAAAAAAGCACTTTAGAATTAGGGTTACGGTCTGAATTAAGGAATTTAGAAAAATCTCAGAATTTCTATATGATTACCCAAACCGAAACTCAAACAAATACAAACTATAAATACAACGATGGGATATACGCTGCTTATGGAGTATATGATAGACAATTTGGGGATTTAAGTATAAAAGGAGGTTTACGATTAGAACACACCGCTTTTAATCTAAAAAATAATGATAATACGATAAAAAGTGACTACACAGATTTGTTTCCTTCGTTAAGTGCGTCATTTAATAAAAATGGACATAAATTATCATTAAACTATAGTAGAAGAATTTCGCGACCAAGTGTATGGCATATAAGCAATACAATATTCACTTTTTCTCAATATTCTCAGTTTTCTGGAAACCCAGACCTGAAACCTGAATATGCAAACAAAATGGAATTTAATTATTATAAAAAATTCGAGAAATTTAATTTAAACAGTTCTATTTTTTATACAGGAGTTAGTGATGTTATTACTTTTGTAACAACTATTAATGGTAATAATGCCATAAATTATTTTGACAATGTTGGAAAATCACAAAATTATGGTCTTGAACTTTATTCTCGAATAAACCTTTTTAATTGGTGGGATGCTACAGTTGACGCAACATATTACTTTAAGAAATTTAAAAATCAGTCTTTTTTAAATACAAAAACATTTAATCATGAATACAATATTAACAACACTTTTAAGCCCTTTAATGGCGTAAGTGTTCAAGCAAATTTTGGGATTCGCCCTAAAAATGTAGGGTTACAAAACACTACAAAAGGCTTTTCTTATACAGACTTGGCTATTAGTAAAGACCTTTTTAATAAAAAAGGACAAATAATACTACGTGTTAATGATATATTTGATTCTAAAAAAAGAACAAATTATGGGGAAGTGAATGGATTTTCATTTAATAGTGTTTCTCAGTCACCTTCATCAAGACATCTGTATGTAACTTTTAAATATAATTTATCCTTTGGTAATAAAAATATTACAGATAAAAACCGAAATAGAAAAGATAGGGATTACACCAAGCGTCAATAAATTATTTGAATCTAATTAAAAGGTAAGTAGTAAATTTGCTACTTACCTTTTTTAGTACTCATTCCATACACATTGCCACGTCACTCCTATCGTCGTTTCGGGCAAAGCGTATTCCATTACATTTTTAAAGAAAGTTTAGAGAAGAAAAAAATAAAAGAAAAATTGAGGTAAAAACTTCGCTTTTACCAAAGCAAAGTTACATAACGCAGAACATTATGATACATAAAAAGATAATCATAATTAGACATTATGTAAAATTGCTTTGTGAACTCTTTTATATGCTAGTTTATTGTATATTAAATACTTCAAAAGCAATATTTTTAATGTCAAATAAATTCATTAGAAGCTGTATTGAATTGAAGTAAGAAAATTAATTGGAGCTTGCACAAAATATTTTTTGCTCCCATCAAAATCAATATAACCTTGATTGAAATATTTTGTATTGATAATGTTGTTCATAAATATTGAAATTTGAATTTTATTGATGTCATAGCTAGCTCTGCAATTTACAAGAAAGTAGTCGTTTACAACTTCTTCATTGGAAAAATCAATAAATGAACTATGTTGATATTTAGCAGTTAAAGCTAAAGTGAAATTATTTTTATTAAATACAGCTTCTTGATTAATAATTAATGGAGGTGTTAGTATTGGCTTGAATCTTTCGGACTGTTCTTTTATACTACTATAATTGAAAGAAGAATTATTTATGAACGAAAAATAGTTATTCACTTTATATGAAATAGTCAGTTCTGCTCCTGTTCTCAAACTTTGCTCTACATTATTGGTCAAAGCTAATCCGTTAGGTCCAAATTTTCCATCTAAGACAATTTCATTTTGGAAATCCATATAGTAAAAGTTGAAGTTCAGATTTAGTTTCTTTTTTTGATATCTAAACCCTAATTCATGATTAGTCACATATTCTGGTTTTGTGTTAAATAAAACTGGATTACCTAAACTATCAGCTAACAAATCATCTTCGCCACCAAACATATCATTTCTTGTTGGTTCTCTTCCTGTACTTCCAATACTATAATATAAGGTGGAATGTGAATTTAATGAAGCACTCAACCCAGCTTTGGGGTTGATAAAATTCCAATCCAATTTTTGAAAAGAAACAGACCCTTCGTAATCAAAATTCACATAACGATATTGAAAATCGGCAAAAAAAGTTATCCATTTGTAGCTATAATTTGCTTTTGTGAAAAAACTTACTTCATTTTTAAAACCCGTATTTTGGTATAAATTACCTATTTCTTTTTCACTTCCGGTATGTTTTCTGTTATATATATTACCGTGAAATCCAGTTGTCCAATTAATATTCTTCTTTGAAAAACGGTAATTACTGAAAAAACCAATAAGATTTGATTGGAAAGCATAATTATACAATTCTTCTGTAGATGGTAAGCCTATAAAATTATTAAAGTCAAAATCATAGTTTCCTTTCAGGAAGGTATGATATATACTTGACTGTAAAAAAGAAGACTGACTTATTTGCCAAGAGTTTTGAATCTGAGCCAGGCTTTGAAAGAAAATATCTTTTTCTTGATTAGAATTAGCATTAGTTCTTCTATCCATATTTATTAGCGTATCTGACACGCCTAGCCAAGCCATATCATTTCTTTGTTGTCCAACTAATAAATTTATTTTCCAAGTTGATTTATCATAGAACAAGCCGCTACTCACAAAAACTGATTGAGAGTTGTTAGATGAATTATATTTATAACCGTCAGAGTAGATTTGTGATGCTCTAACATATATAGCTTTATTGTTTTTAACTCCACTATTGTATTCCCCAAAAGCTCTTAAGCTATTAAATGAAGCGTAACTCAATCCAAAAGTTGTTTTTGTAGAATCTTTAAGGTTTGGTGAAAAAAGCTGAATACTTCCTCCATAACTGGCAGTACCATTTTGTGTAACTCCAACACCCCTTTGGATTTGAATTTTACTTATTGAATTTAATAAATCAGGAAAATTTGAAAAATATGCTCCTTGGTCTTCGGGTTCATTAAGTGGCACTCCATCAAGTGTCATATTTATTCTTGTTTGGTCAATACCCCTAAGTCGAAAATAGGAATAACCTTGCGAATTTCCTGCATCAGAATAATTAGTAATTGAAGGAGTTTCAGAAAGTAAAAATGAAGGCTCTTGACCAACCGATTTTGATTTTATTTCTTTAGAATAAATATTTTGAAAAGTAATTGGTGTTAGCTTATCAGCTTGGTAAGTAATTATTATTTCTTCAAGTTGTTTAATTGTATCAAGCTTTGTAGTGTTTTGTGCTTCAAGTTGACTGCTGATTATTATCGTTAAGAGAACTAGAATGAAATGTTTATTCATATATTAAATAATAGTGAGGGTTTAAATATAGTAAATTATACAAGTATACAGGTATTATAAACTCTTACACAATAATAAATAAGACTATTTGATAAAATAATTCCATGCTATACACATTACCTCTTCACTCCTATCATGGTTTTAGGTAAAGCGTATTACATTACATTTTTAAGAAGCTTGTAGAAAGAAAAAACAAATAACATTTATAGTATAATAGTACGCTTTTTTACAAAAAAAAAGTACAAATAAATTTCTATAGACTTACTTGAATTCTAATTTCAATAAAATATAATTTGCATATTTTAGCCATCAATATAGAAAGTATAAAAATATATGAAAATAACTTTAGAAATTGCTGGAACTATTTTTGGTTTTCTAGCCGTTTATTTAACGATTAAAGAAAACATTTGGTGTTGGTTTTTTGGTTTAATTCAAGTTGTTATTTTTGTGTTTATTTTTTATACAGCGAAGTTATATTCGGATATGATTTTACATATCATTTATGTTTTCTTGCAAATTTATGGCTGGTATCATTGGAAATATGGAGGTAAAAACGAAAATAATTTACAAATTACAAAAATCACCAATACAGTTTTATGGGTATTATTAACCTTAGTTTTGACCTTTGTTCTAGGATATTTAATGCAATTAAAAACAGATGCTTCCTTTCCTTATCCTGATGCTTTTACAACTACCGCTAGCTTAGTTGCGCAATACTTAATGATTAAGAAAAAATTAGGGTCTTGGTTATTTTGGATTGTTGTAGATATTGTGGCAATTGGAATTTATTTTAATAAAGAATTATATTATACAACTGGGTTATATGTTGCTTTTTTGATAATGGCTATTATTGGATATTTTCAATGGAAAAAAAGGTATAAGAAGGATCTAGACTATGCAAAATAACTTAAAAACAGGTCTCACTTTAGGTAAGTTTGCTCCTTTTCACAAGGGACATCAATTAATGATTGAAATGGCTATCCATGAAATGGATGAAGTTATTGTATTAATTTATGATGACCCTATTATCAATATTCCTTTAGCTGTTAGAGCTGGTTGGATTCGTAAAATATATCCAAGAATTACTGTTCTTGAAGGAGACAATTCTCCTAACGATACTGGTTATACATCTGAAATAATGAAAATTCAGGAAGATTATGTTTTAGAGATTCTAAATGGTAAACAAGTATCTCACTTTTATTCTAGTGAACCTTATGGCCAGCACATGAGCATTGCTTTAAATGCAATAGATAGGCAGGTTAATTTAAGTAGAAATAAAATTCCTATTTCTGCAACTAAAATTAGAGAAGACTCTTTCAAACATAAGAAATTTATTCACCCTGTTGTTTACAAAGATTTAATAACAAAAGTAGTATTACTCGGAGCTCCATCGACAGGTAAATCTACTTTGGCAGAAAAACTAGCAAAACATTTTAAGACGCAATGGATGCCAGAATACGGCAGAGAATATTGGGAGGAACATCAAGTTGATAATAGATTGACATTAGATGATTTGCTGGTAATTGCCGAAACTCATATCCAAAAAGAAGACGCATTTGTATTAGCATCTAATCAATACTTATTTTCAGATACGAATGCCATTACAACCTATTTATTCTCATTAGATTATCATGGAAAGGCTTTAAAAAAATTAGAGGATTTAGCAAAAAAAGCTGAAACTAGACATGATGTTATTTTCGTTTGCGATACAGATATTCCTTATGATGATACTTGGGATAGATCTGGTGATGTGAAAAGAAAAGAATTTCAACAACGAATTCTTGATGATTTAAAATTAAGAAACCTAAATTACCATATACTTCAAGGTTCAATTGAAGAAAGGGTTCTTAAAGTTGAGCAAACTTTAAAGAATTACAATAAATATTGATTTTCATTATATTAGAACTAAAATAAAAGGATGTCCGATTTAATAAATAAAACCATAGGATTTTTTAAGAAAGTCGCTGAATCTCCAACAAATCCTAAAGAGGATAATGGAATTGAAAAGTTTCAAATTGAAGATTTGTATGATAATGATGTTGAAGAAAACGAATCGACAGGTAATGCTTCTCTTGACGAAAAATTACGTCAGGCTTATTTTTGGATTACCAATACTGCTATTATCAGTCCATATTACGATATAGAATTTAATGATGGAGACCCTAAAAAATTCGTTTTCGGAGATAGTAAAGTCCCTTTACATTTACCTTCAGGACAAAGTTATTCAAGTTTCGTGTTAATGCCTTTGTTAAATTTAGCCGCAAAAGGTAAATGCTTAATTATTGGTGGTCCTGGACGTGGAAAAACAGCAACTTCTGTACTTATGGGCTTGTTAGCGGGCTACGATAAAAAGGATGTGATGAGAGCCATTCAACACGGGCAACCACAAATGACTATTTCTGATTTATTAGGGCATCCCCTACCTTCTGATATGATAAAAGCAGAAAAAACAGAAGATATTAGAATCGCATGGCGAAAATGGTTAGGCATGCGTGTGAAAATTATCGATGAGTATAATAGGATTCCTACCAGAACACAATCTGCCTTACTAACAGTTTTAGCCGATAATTATGCTGAAATTTTTGATCAAATTTATGAATGCCCAGATGCAGCATGGTACTTAACAGCTAACGATGATGCTGGTGGAGGAACTTATCAAGTTATTGATGCATTAAAAGATAGAATTGATATTGTAATTAGAGCGTTGCATTTTAACACACGCTTTATTGAAGATCTTTTAAAACGTATTGAACTTAATTTTAAGCCAGAAGCAATAATTCCCGAAGAGATTATTTTTACGGAAGATGAATTAAATACCATAAATAAACAAGTTAGAAAAATTCATATTGCACCAGAATTACGAAAACGTATTGAATTCTTTTGTCGTCAGTTTGAGTTTTTTGAACCTGCATCCAATCAATTAGAATACATGACTAAAGACACCGCAAAATTGTCGGGTATGGATATGCGTTCTCTTTTCAGAAAAGAAACAGGAAAAGACCCTATTAAAGATTTAGGTTCTCAATCGAATAACGGGTTATCAGTAAGAAAAATAATGACCTTATTGATGTTTTCAAAATCACTCGCCTATTTTAGAGGAAATAAAGAAGTAGAATTAGAAGATATTAGACAGATTTTACCTTTTGTACTACACGATAGTTTAACACCTCATTTAGAGTCTCCATTTTTCGATCAGGTAGGTAATAATGTTTACCGAGTGGATAAAATTGCATGGTTACGAAACTTATTTGATTTATCTTGTGATGAATATGTAAGTCAAGATTTAGATAGAAATGATCCGGTAGATCAATTTGAAGAAGAATTTAAAAAAGGACTTGAAAATGTATCTACAAAAGAAATTGATAAACGACTATTGAATATTGAAAAGCAATTACAGAAATGGTCTGAAGAGAAGAAATTATACGGTTACAGAGCTGATGATATTTTAACTTTAAAGTATCTACACCAACGTTACAACAATTATAAACGCTGGTTACAATGGAAAAAATAAGGTTTTTACCGCTTATTGAAGAGTTTAAACAAAACAGTGCATTGTACAACCAATGGTATAACGAAAGTGAAATGAAGTATGGCAATTTACCTGCACATTCTATTTATAGCTGGATGGTTGATGTTTTAGAACCTATTGTAAAATCTACCGTTGCACTAAATTCAACTCCAGAAAAAACCCATCAAATAGTTAAAAGATTATACATTGAATCTTTAAAATTAATTGGTAGTGGTTTGGCTATTAGTCATAAAAACGAGTATCAATCGGCTTGGTTGTTAATGGCTAAAAATCCTAATCTATTAATTAAATTTCCTACTAAAACTATTTCATTATTAAATGATGTTCTTAAAAGGCTTAATAAATACGCCCCTGAAAGAATACTTGATTGGTGTAATTTAATGGAAGCTACTAGTGGTAATTTTAAAACTATAGAAGACTTTAAAGTTGTAGGTCGTATTTATGCTTGGAAGTGCGGGTTAGCTCATTTAAGAGGGCTATTGAAATTAGATTTTGATTTGCTTTCAGAAGAATTACAATCCAAGGTTCTTTATAATTTAGAATTGGGTAATAATTCAGAAGAGGTTTATAATAAACCTTGGACAAATGGCATCACAAAATTTGAAGGTATTTATGGTGGTTTTGAAGGTTTTACTGGGTATTTTGAATACCCACCAAAATTGGCACTAGTAAACGGAACTATTTTAGTAACCGATACTAAAAAGAGTTACGCACTTTTTGCCGATCAATGTGGTAAAACACTATTACCTGCCAATATGATTACTGCTACTAATATTTTATCAAATTCTAAGAGAATAGTGTCTTTAGAAAAATGGATAGGACAAGAAAATTCGAAAATAGAACCAAATAACATTTCATCAATAGTTACAACTAAAGATACATTGGTTTACACCTTAAAGAACTCCTACTTTTTATATTTATACAGTCTTAAAAATGCATAATCCGTCTAACATAGAAAAAACACTTGGTTTATGGCAATCGTATTGGCATAAAGCAAAGTTAGTATGGAATCCTTTTCTTCGCTTACAAGAACCTATTTGGTGCCTTTCACATGAAGAGGCAAAAAAAGAAGGCCTCACAGGTAGTTTTGCTATGATTCGTTTAACAGATCATAGAATTATAATCAATCTTGAAGAAATTATTGAACGTAAAATTGATGACTATGCTCTTGAAATTTTAGCACATGAAATAGGACATCATATTTTTGTTCCAGCCAATTTGCACGATAATGCTATTTTATTAAATCGTATTCGTTTTGGATTGCCCAGTATAGAAAACAGAGCACCTATGGTTTCTAATTTATATTCTGATTTTTTAATTAATGATAAACTACAACGTGTTAATAAATTACGCATGTTAGATATTTATAAAGCTATTAATTCTGAGGATACTTTCACTGATTTATGGACGCTTATGATGCGTACCTATGAATATTTATGGCGATTAAACCGTGGAGAACTTGCTACAAATTTAGCTTTTCATAGTAAGAGAATAGATGCTGATGCTTCATTATTAGCTTCTTTAATAAGAAGTTATTCAAAAAACTGGATTCACGGTGGAGGTCGATTTGCAGTCTTATTGTATCCTTATTTAATGGATGACAAGGCTTATGAAGAAGCTCGAAAAAAAATACTTATTTTGTTAGATACCGAAAATGCTGGTGACGGAGCAGGTGACATTGCAGGAATGACTGCACTCGATTTAGAAGGCTTTGATGAGATTATAGATATGCGAAAAGAAGCATTAAGTATTGATGGTAATAAAGAAACAGAAAGCAGCAAAAGCAATCTTGGTATTGATGTAAATAAAATGGGTGGTCAAGGTCCTAGAAATGAATATATGGGGCCTGGTAATTATATTGATTTAATGAAACAAGTGAATCCAAAAGCGGATGAACAACAATTAATTAATGCGTATTATAAAGAAATTGCATTGCCACATTTAATTGATTTTCCAGTAGAAATTTCTAACAATATTTCCATGAACTTATTGGAAGGAGTCGAAACTTGGGATAGTAGTGATCCTATAGAAGAAATTGATTGGTTACAATCTGCTATTTCTTCACCTTTTATTTTACCTGGTTATACCACTAAAAAAAGAACTTATGGTTCAGATTCCGCTAATGATATCTCAGAAAAACCATTAGATGTTTATATTGGTATAGATTGCTCGGGGTCAATGGTAAACCCGAAGCAAAACTTTTCTTGGCCTGTATTGGCTGCAACTATTATTGGATTATCTGCTACAAGAGCTGGTGCATCTGTAATGGGATGTCTTTCTGGCGAACCTGGTAGCTATTTAGAAACAGATGGATTTATTAGAGATGAAACGGATTTATTAACCACATTAACGTCTTATTTAGGTACTGGTTATGCTTATGGTATAGAACGATTGAGGAAACCGTTCGAAGAAAAACCAAAAAAAAAATCACATATTGTAATTGTTACAGATAATGACATTTTTAGTATGTTGGAAGCTGAAACGAATACAAAACAAACACATTGGAAATTAGTTGATTTAGCATTAAAAAATGCTGGAGGACACGGTACAATGGTATTACATTCTCAACCTGACTACAATAAGGATCTCGTAATCCGATTAGAAAAATTGGGATGGAATGTTTATTATGTTAGAAACGAAGCAGAATTATTGAAATTTGCCTCAGAATTTTCACAACAAAACTATGCCTATGAAAAAATATGACGTTTTTGAATTGGTTACACACCTAAGAAAGTGTCCTGATGCTTTTTTAAAATCATCCATTTTTATAATTGAAAAAGGTATCAATTCTTCCGCTTTAATTTATGATACTTACCGACTTGTGAATAATGATTTTTTAAATAATGATTTCAATATTCCAGGTGATGGTGATTTAAAAGGTATAGATGATAATCATTGGAAAGCAATTCATATTTCAATTTGGTTGCTTAACCATCATTGTTTTGCCAATACCCCTAGTATTGTAGACAAATTATATGTTTTTTGGTTTGAAGAATTAAGTAATACTTCGGCTTATGTAAACTTCAAAAAATGGGTTAATGATGAAGAGCGTGCGGAAGAAATGGTTCGTTTATTATTGAAATGTTGTGAGGTTTTACCTAGTAATGAAAACTTAGAAGAAGCTGCTGATAAATTATCTTCACTAAGTAGCGTAGATCGTCATAAAGTTATAGAAGACTCTTATAATGCTCATGAAAGAGTTATGAAAATAAAAAAAGAAATGGCAGAAAAAAAAGCCCGTGAAGCGGCAAATGCTTATGGACGAGAATAGCAGCCCGCAAATAGCTTTAACTGATTTAGAGCGCTTTCCCTTACTCCATGATTTAAGTTTTCTTAATACACTTAGACAAGATGAATTTGCTCCCAAATTTAATTTTAAAAGTGGTGATAGATTAAATGAAAACGATCTTGAAAAGGTTACTAAATATAGTACAGAGCAATGTAAAGAAAAAATATTTTGGGAGGAAGGTAAAAAACCATTATGGTTAATGGAATATTTAACTTGGTGCTCCAAAACTGTACCTTTTTATAATAAAAAAGGCTGTAAATTAGAAGTATACCCTACAACATCTAGAGCAGATATTAGAGAATATCCACATTTTTTTGTGTCTAATGAAGCGGATCTAAATAAACTGTTAGTATACCATACTTCTGGTTCAACAGGACCAAAATTAGATGTACTTTTTGATGCTGTTTCTCAAGCCAATTGGATACCACAAATTGAATCTGTCTTAAAAGATTATAAAATTACAATAGATGCTGATAAAAACACCACCGCTATTGCATTAATATGTGCTCAAGCAAAAACATTAACTTTTGCTTCTTTATCGACCTATTTAAAAGGTGCGGGCATCTTAAAAATCAACTTAAATGCATCCGAATGGAATAAGCCCGAAGATTCAAATAAGTACTTGGAAAAATATAACCCTCAAATTCTTACGGGTGATCCTATTGCTTTTATGGCTTTATTAGATTTAAAACCAAATATAACACCACGAGCTTTAATTTCATCTGCAATGGAATTAACAGAAGGGACTAAAAAACAATTAGAAGATTATTTTAAATGTCCTGTTATAGATGTGTATTCTTTAACCGAATGTAGAAATATTGCCTATGCAACCAAAAGCGGTCATAAAGCGATTAGATCTGATTTATACTTAGAAATTTTTGATGCTAATAAAGATGAACTACTACCATACGGCCAAAGAGGAGAATTGGTGGTTACAGGAGGAAGTAATCCGTTTTTACCTTTAATTCGTTACAGAACGGGTGATTTTTGCAGTTTAAAAATTGAAAAAGGAGTTCCTTTTTTAGTAGACTTAGAAGCAAGGAATCCGATTGTTTTTTATTCAAAATCTGGTATAAAAATTAATACCATTGATATCTCAAATGGTGTGTCTCATTTACCTTTAGCAGGTTTCAAACTTCATCAAACTAAAGACAAAAGTATTACCTTAACCGGGTATTCTAATACTGAAATAACAAAAGAGATTACCAATGTATTAAATAGCATTTTTAATAATGATATCGAAATGAGTATTGCTATTAAAAAAATAGCTCAAAGTAATAACATTGGTAAATCTCAGTATTCCTCTGACTTTTTTTAGGTTATTAGCATTAACTATATGATTTTTCAATAAATAATCAGCTCGTTAAAACTATTAACCTGATTTTTTAATACCATTATTACTTAATAGGATCAATATTTATGGATTTCAGTAAACTATTAAAGATAATTAAGCATTCCATACACATATTACTGGGGGGGATTATAATTGGTGTTTTAGGCATTCATGAGAATTTAATATTCTGTACAATGGTTCATCATTTTTTAAATATGTAATTCTAAATAAATATTGTGACTTTAATATATTTTAGTTCATCAATCATATTTACTTAATTCAGGAATTGTGTTTGTAGATATTGTAATTTTTCAATTATATAAGCTTGGAACTAAACTCACTTTTTTATTTATAAAAATATTATTGTCTGATTGAGATAAGTCCTTAAATAAACTATGTTCTAGGAAAATAATTACTTCACTCCTAGATTGTTCAGTTCATGTGAAATAATTTTGTTTAATTATTAATCGAAAACGTTAAACATTTTATATATTTACATAAATCAATTGATATATACTTTTCTAAAATATACTATTATGTTTGGATTATTTAAAAAAAAATCACAAAAAGACAAGTTATACGACGAATATCAAAAGTTAACCAAAGAGGCACATAGTCTTTCTTCAACTAATAGAAAGTTAAGTGATCAAAAAGTTTATCAAGCTGAAGAAATTATGAAACAATTAGAGAAGCTAAAATAAAATGACAGAAGATAAGAAACCCGATAATGTTGTTTATAATACAGAGACTCAAAAGTATGATGCTTATTTAAAACCCTATGCAACAAGTGTTGGCGCTCCTGTTATTACTACTACAGATACTATTGCTTGGAAAAATAGAAGTGTTAATAAGCTAAACCATAAAGTTCAAACTAGGTTTAAAGAAATTAAAGAACAATATGACCTCTTGATACAAGAGTTTGAGGATAATAAATTAGTACACGATGCTAAATTATCTTTTGAGCCTATTATTGGTCAACATTATCATTTGTACGAACGTGAAAATGATGGTAATTTTTTGTCTATTATCGCACCAAACGAATGTAACTTTAATTCATTAGGAAGTTTTTATTTAAACGCAGATCAAATATGGGAAAAAGTAGTTTAGAAATTGTAGAAGAAAACAACTTTACATAAAGACAACTGACCGAATTATATAAATGGCTAGGAAAGATTGAATACTTTTTGAAGCCATAACATTTCAGTTTGGTATTCCCAAAAAAGAAGCTATTAAGTTAATGCATGGAAACCTTAAGTAGTCTAATTTTAAACGTTGGAGAAAACGTGTACATAGTGGTGTAAGCACAAAAATTTTAAAAAAAAGTCAAGATATAACTCGTTTTAAATGCACAAAGCAACGCGAAATTTTCGATAATAAAATTAGCAAACTTTAATACAAAATGACATAAAAACGTGTTTACCTTTAAAATAACAAGTGATAATGAAGTGAAAAGGGTATTTTCTATAAAAGACTACTCCCCTTCTTTTTCCTGTTAGGAAAAACTGTAAAAAAATTACATTTTTGAATATAAAACCCGTAAATATAGTTTGGTTAAAACGAGATCTTAGGCTACAAGATCACGAACCTTTGCATAAAGCAGAACAAAAAGGTATTCCCTATATTATAATTTACTTTTTTGAACCCAGTATTATTAAATATCCAGATACTAGCCCTAGACATTTACAGTTTGTATACCATTCCCTAAAATCACTTAATAAGGGTTTAGAAAACTATAATCGTAACGTGGATGTGTTTTATGGAGAAGCTATTGATATTTTTAATTTTCTTAATAAACATTACAGTATTCAACAACTTTTTAGTTATCAAGAAAGTGGTATAAGAAAAACTTGGCAACGTGATAAAAAAATCAACGAATTTTGTATTAAAAACAATATTTATTGGGAAGAAAGCCAACGTGATGGTATTATAAGAGGCCTTAAAAATAGAGACACTTGGAATAAGAGATGGCATGCTACAATGCACACACCTCTTCTAAAAAATAACTATTCAGTTTCAAAACTTAATAAATTAGAACATTCATATATATTACCTCAAAAATTAGTATCTAAGCTAGAAAATTATCCTAAACACTATCAACCTGCAGGCGAAGAAAACGCCTGGCGTTACCTTAAATCTTTCACTCAAAAAAGAGGATTTAATTACCATAGACATATATCTAAACCTACGGAAAGTAGAATAGCTTGTAGTCGATTATCTCCTTATTTCGCTTGGGGAAATATAAGCATCAAACAAGTCTTTCATTTTGTTGGTACGCACCCTAATGGAACAGCAAATAATCGTGCCTTTTCTGGAATGCTAACGCGTTTACATTGGCATTGTCATTTCATACAAAAATTTGAAGTAGAATGTACTTATGAAACACTTTGTGTAAACAAGGGCTATGAATTACTAGAACACAAAAAAAACGAGTTCTTTATTAAAGCTTGGAAAACAGGACAAACAGGATATCCACTTATAGATGCGTGTATGCGTGCTGTAGAACAAACAGGATGGATTAATTTTAGAATGCGCGCAATGGTCGTTTCTTTTTTAACCTTAAATTTAGATCAAGATTGGAGAGATGGTGTATACCATTTAGCTTGTCAATTTTTAGATTATGAACCAGGTATTCATTATCCTCAATTTCAAATGCAAGCAGGAACAACAGGTATTAATACAGTGCGCCTTTATAATCCTGTAAAAAATTCAGAAGAACATGATCCGAATGGTGTTTTTATAAAAAAATGGATTCCTGAATTAGCAAATGTTCCAGAAGCATATATACATGAACCTTGGACAATGAGCCTTATGGAGCAAACCTTTTGTGGTGTAACTATAGGAATAGATTACCCTGCTCCGATAGTAGATCTTAAAGCAAGTGCTAAGTTAGCAAGAGATAAAATTTGGGGGCATAAAAAACATCCAGCAGTTAGTGCTGAAAAAAATAGAATTTTAGCAACTCACGTAAATAAAAACCGATGAAGAAAGAGCATTTACCTCAAAAGATATGTTTGGTTTGCGGACGACCATTTACGTGGCGAAAAAAATGGAAAAAGAATTGGGAAGAAGTAAAGTATTGTAGTGAACGTTGTAGAAGAAATAAAGCATAAATGAAAACAATAAATATAATTTTCCCACATCAACTTTTTGAAATATCTCCTCTTTTAGAGAATGGTTATCCTATATATATTATTGAAGAATTTCTATTCTTCAAGCAAGTCAATTTTCATAAACAGAAAATTGCATATCATAGAGCCACAATGAAACATTATGAAGCTTTTTTAGCTTCTAAAACTATTGAAGTTAGTTATATAGAATCCATAGAGAATATTTCTGATGTTAGAAAATTAATTCCATTTTTAAAATCAAAAGGTATTACTAATCTTAACTATATAGACCCTGTAGATAATTGGCTTCAGAAACGAATTGAGAAAGGTTGTACTGTAAACACTATTGAAAGAACCGTTTTTGATTCTCCTTTATTTCTTAATAAGAAAGATGATTTACAACCTTTTTTTAGAAGTGATAAAAAGAAATACTATCAAACATCTTTCTATACAGACCAAAGGAATAAAAGAAATATTCTTATAGAACCTGACGGAAAGCCTACTGGAGGAAAATGGACTTTTGATACTGAAAATAGAAAAAAATATCCAGCAAAAAAAATACCACCCGCTATTCAGTTTCCAGACGTAGATTCATTTTTTAAAGAAGCACTGAGCTACGTAGCTAAGAACTTCACAGATAATATAGGGAAACTTTCAGAAAATTCTTTATACCCAACAAATTTTGAAACCAGCAAACAATGGTTTCAACAATTTTTAGAACAACGCTTCTTAGAGTTTGGTACTTATGAAGATGCCATTGTTGTAGAGAATTCTATATTAAATCATAGTGTTTTAACACCTATGCTAAACGTGGGTTTAATTACTCCAAAAAATATTATTGAACAAAGCATTACTTTCGCGAAAACTAATAATATTCCTATCAATTCACTGGAAGGTTTTATTCGTCAAATAATAGGTTGGCGAGAATTTATACGTGGTGTGTATGAAAGTCGAGGTAGTGATGAACGTACACGTAATTTTTGGGGATTTACTAAAAAAATTCCTAAATCATTTTATGATGGAACAACAGGAATTTATCCAATAGATGAAACCATTAAAAAAATACTAGAAACAGGATACTGTCATCACATAGAACGTTTAATGGTTTTAGGCAACTTTATGATGCTTTGCGAATTTGATCCAGACGAAGTATACCGATGGTTTATGGAACTCTTTATAGATAGTTACGATTGGGTTATGGTACCAAATGTATATGGAATGAGCCAGTTTGCTGATGGTGGATTAATGGCTACAAAGCCATATATAAGCGGTAGTAACTACTTAATGAAAATGAGTAATTATAAAAAAGGGGAATGGCAAGCAGTTTGGGATGGTCTTTTTTGGCGATTTATGGATACGCATCGCGGTTTCTTCAAGAAAAACCCTAGGTTAGGAATGTTGGTTTCTATGTTTGATAAAATGCCACAAGAAAAAAGGCAACAGCATATTAAAAATGCAGAAGATTATTTAATTAAACTTTAATAATTATCATTGTTTATTTTTTTATTAGAGTATAGAATTTTGATTAAATAGAATACCATTGCATACACATTGCCACTTCACTCCTATCGTCGTCTCGGGTAAAGCGTGTTTCATTACATTTTTAAAGAAATTTTAGGAAAGAAAATTTGAGAGTTTATAATTTCGCTTTTACCAAAGAAAATTACATAACGCAGAACATTATAGTACAAATAATATCATATTCAGTTTTACTATTGAAATCTAGCTTGTAAACTATAATTCTATATTATGTTAAACATCCCAGAATATTCTTATTTATATACAAACTCTATATTACTTGGGTTATTAAACTTGGCATTTGTGAGAATATTATATTCTGTACAATGGGTTCATCATTTTTTTAATAAACGATTGTTAATAAGTATTGTAACTATATATTTGTAGTCATATTATTAGACATTATGTAAAATTTCCTCTTGCCAAAATCATTCATATTGTATTTAAAAACGTTTGCAACCTCAAGTATGATGTCTTATTTAAACACCAATGTTAATTAAGTTATAATACTGAAAGACTCTAAAGTCTAAAAAACTATATTTAACTTAATCATTCATCGGGAATAAGAGTTTAATCCTCTTTGTCATCTCCCCTTCTAAAAACTTTATGTATTGAATCAAATCTTGATTGGTCAAAGAATAAAAAATTTAGGACTGGGTGTGAAGTATCTCTTAAAAAAAACTTTAATGCCAATGCATTAGATATATGATATGCCATATAATTTGAACCGCTTCCTATTTCCCAAAGAAAACCTTCTCTTTTATTGCCTAAAAAACTTAAGAGTTAAATTTATGATGTCTAGTTCTACTGGGGTATTTACAGCTTTCTTCTTTTAAATATTTTCGAATAGCGTTCTATTGATGATTGTTGTTCTTCTCCTAGAAGAATATCTTGATACATAATATTATTCTAAAAAAACTTGTAAACTTTCTAACTCTTGCTCATAAGTAGATTTTTGTTTTTTGTTTACAATTTTTAAAAGCATATCTCCAAAAGAATTGACTTCTAACACATAAACTTTTCCTTTTTTACTTAATAGAATATCGATACCAGCATAATGTAAACCAGGAAAACAAGTCATTGTTTTTATTGCTGCTTGTTCTATTTTATTTATAATTTCTTCCGAAAGGTTTAAATCTTCAATTTTAAGTTTTTGATTTCCTAAATGCAAATTTGTAATAGCTTGACGACTTCCTCTTGGTACAATAAATTCTACTTTTTTATTAATAACTAACACTCGAAAATCGACATTCATTTTATTGAACTGCCATTTAGGAATCCATCTTTCTATTTGCAGTGGATTGGTATTCATTTTATTGAAAAGTTCTCTAATTTCATTTGGTTTATTATAAACTTGAATTTTAAGGCTGTTATAATGCTTGTTGTTATTTTTTTTAATTGTACTATAAGCTATTTGTTTTTTTGTACCATTGCTACGCAAAGCTATAATTCCAGATGCCGAAGAACCTGCGCTTGGTTTTATAAATACTTGATGTATTTTTTTGGTTTTCATTTCTGCCAAAAGTTCATCATAATTAGAAGAATTTAAAACTTCTGGACAATTTATGTTATTTGCTATTAGTAAATTTTGAGTTAATTTTTTATCAAAAGTTAATGCAATGTCTTCAGGATTATTAATAAAATTTAAATGGAAATCATTTTCAAAACTTTTAATTTTCATTAAAAGTTTTTCCCAACCGATATGCCAATTTTTAAAATTTGAAATCAAACCAAAATCTTCTTCTATTAGTTTGAACTTTTCTTTAGTACTTGAAAACGACAATATAGCTTTGTAAGTTTCAAAATCTTCACCTGCAGATTCTAACCTTACAACATAATTTATTTCGCTATCTAAAGTGAAATTGTCTTGAATAATATCTAAATAAGAAATATGAAGGTATCTTAAATTATTTTGCTCCAAAACTTTCTTCCAGAACATAGCTCTACGTGAAAGTTTTGGAGCAATTATAAGGTGAATAATATCCATAAAATTATTCTCCTACTTCTACATAATAATATCTATCTTCCTCGTCTTCATCTTCATCGTGCTCTGCCCAAGATCTATCAAAATCTCCATTTTTAAATTTAACAGTCAATTTTTCTATCATTTCATCAGTCATAAAATTAAACACACATCTTAAAGATTTTAATGTTGAAAGCTTATCATTTGCCAATAAAGATTCGCCACCTTTATTCGTTAAAACACCCATAGAAAAATCTAATGTTTCTATTTTATCAATAATTGGATGATTTTTAAATAATTTTACTATTTGATCTTGAATATCAGAATTCATTAAGCCTAAGAACTTTAATTTAGGCAAATCCATTCCTGAGATTAATTTTTCTACAGTTTCTGCTTTTACAGTCCCTTCATAATCTTCAGTACCTAACCATAATTCTAAATGCGTTAAGTTTGGTGAATTTTGTACTGAAGCAATTATTTCTTCTAATAACTCATTACTCATACCACCAGTTTCAATTCTTAATTGCTTCAAATTAGGTAAATTAAATTTACCTAATTCTAAACCATTTCCACCTCTAAGTTCAAGCGTTTCAATATTAGAAAATTCCTTTAAAAATTTTTCATAACCTGTTTGGATTATCCAAGACATTTCATTTTCTTCCGATTCTATGTCTCCTATATAAAAATGCTTTACCGCTTTAAATTTTTCTTTATTGGCAATAATAAAATCTAATGCATTATCTGGACCAGAATCATGCTCTCCCCACATTCCGATAACTATTTTAGTAACTTTATCACAGTTTTCTTGTGTTATAAAACTTGCTAATTGCTCTAAAACTGTTCCATCGGTTACATCATAATCTTGAAAAAATTTATACCCTTTTGAAGCATTTACCTTAGCACCAACTTTATATTCTGTAGCTGAAGGTTCTAACTTTCTTTGATAACCTTTATTAATTTTCTGGACAACTAATTTTTGAGCTTCTTTTAAAGCTTTTTCTTCGCTATCAAAGGTCTTTACCTGTTCTCTTCCATCAGTTCCTATTTTACCGTATAGCACAGTAAATTGATTTCCGACAACTTGAATTTGCCAAAATTTTTGCGATTCATAATCTTTGTATTCTAAATACTCTTTCATATATTTTTGTTTTTAATGTTTTTTATTTTTGGAATGCGCACCATCAAATTTTCAGTATATATCTCTTCTAATTTTAATTCATTAAAATTAATATAACCTATATAACACCTACATCCTGTATTCGTACAGTTTTCTTCTTTTTTTATATCATTTAAATCATCTTCATAGATGTTTCCAATTTTATTTTTTATAAAGTGACATCTAAAGACGTCTCCATTTCCGTTTATAGAAAAGCTGGAATAACCTGCTTTACATTTCTTTCCTAAGGTGTCATATACTTTATTATTAATAGGAAACAGATGATCTTTATCTGTTAACCATTTTTTTTCTGATGCTGTATAATAATTTTTTTCTCTTTTGTAAGCATTTACCCAAATATACCTTTCTGAAACAGCTTTTTTCAAATTTTCTATGGCTTCAAAATGATCTTTTACGCCTACTACACCTATACTAAAATCTATATTCATAGCAATCAATTTTTTACATTTTGCTACAAATTTTTCAAAGGAAACTTCATTTGGATGATAGGTAATCCATAAAGCAAATTTTTCTTTATTTACGTTTTCTACCCATTTCAAATTGCAAGCCAAATTGGTTTGAATAGCTATTTTTTCTACATTTTCAATATGACTTAAAGCTACCATAGTTTCTTGGTAGTATTTTCTAATTAAGCCTTCGCCCCAAGGTGTAATAAGTATAGAAAGTTTCTCTTTCCTTTTAGAAACCCAATTTGTAAATTTTTCTAAAGCAATTTTATCTTTCAGTAATTCTTCTTTAGTGTTTTTCTTTTTGGCAAACGGACAGTAAGGGCAATCATAGTTGCAACTATCTAAAAAACCTCTGTATAGAATATTCCATTTTACTTCCATGAATACTGGTTAATTAAATTTATCGTTTTTGAAGAATACAAAGCAGGACCTATTACATCTTCATAACACATTCCTTTTAAAGTCAGGCGAAAAATGTTGTTTTTTACTTCCTTCATCAATTCATTTTCTATTAAATAATTCAGAATTTCAAACTCATTAAAAGCATTAGACTTAAAGGTTTTTTCATAAATACTTACATCAAAAATTCCACCATCTGTAATAGATTTTATTAAGAACCTTCTTTTCTGTTCATCTTCATCTAAATTGATTCCATGTACTATTTTTTCATAACTTTCTTTTTGGCTATAGGTATCTATAATGGTTTTAATTTCTTTTTTTGCTACGGCATAATCTGTGCTATAATGAAAATCAGAAGTATAAGAACGTGCACCTGCTCCAATACCTATCATTCCATCTAAAATATTGTTATATCCTTCATTATTTTTGGTATAATCTGTTCCTGTCTTTCTAAAACATCTCATGCTTGTTTGCTCATAGCCTGAAGACAAAAGTTTATCTCGAGCTGCCAAATATAGTTGCTGTCTGTTTGTATTATCTTTTACACCTTTTTTTCCTAAGCCTGTTAGCTGACGCAAATAAAGTGGATATAAAAATATTTCAGTTGGTGCAAAACTGATTGTTTTTTCTACTGAATACAGAAAACTTTCAACCGTTTGCTCTTTTACACCATAAATTAAATCTAAATTAAATTCAGGAATTTTAGATTGAGCCAATAAATTTACGGCCTTTTCGGTGTCTATAATATTTTGTGGTCTTCCCAAAGCTTTTACTTCTTCTTCTTTCCAAGATTGAATTCCCAAACTTAGTCTTGCGACACCAAAACTTTCTATGAGTTCTATTTTTTCTTGATTCAATGTTTTTGGGGAAGCTTCTATAGAACCATAATATTTTGAAGTATTTACACCAAACTTGTTCATTCCATCTAATAGAAAATTTAATTCTTCTACATTCAAAAAAGTAGGTGTACCACCGCCAATAGCAAAATTTTTAAAATTTAAACTGGGTACTTCATTTCTATAAGTTTGCATTTCTTTATGAATACTTTCTAAATATAATTTCACACCTTCTTTTGGATTGGCAACAGTAAATAAGTTACAAAAACCACAACGCATTTCACAAAAAGGGATATGCACATAATAAAACAAACTATCTTGTTTTTGAGTTGACCATATTTCAGATAAACTTTTTTCTACAACTGTCCTATAAGCCAGTTTGTGAGGATATGAATACGTATATCCTTGGTAAAAGTCTTCTGTTTCAAATATTTCTTTAATTTTCATTTCCTTTTATTAATTCTAAATATGGTACTTTCATTACATTTTGATGTCCGTTTCTATGTCCCCAGTGTTCATCTTCTCCATAGGAAGTACCATGGTCGCTACAAACGATTATTATAGTTTCTCGTTTTCTATTTTGCAGTGCTTTTTGTAAAATTTCTAACTGAGAATCTACATATTCTAATGCTGCTTTTTGAGAACAAAGATCATCTTCTTTGCTTGGATCTAAATAAATATTGGTAGGCTGATGTGTAGCAGATACATTTACAAATAAAAAAACTAGTTTATCAGTTTTTAAATGTTTTACTGCTGCATTTAGTTGATTTTCTGTTGAATTTTGCTCTGTAACGCTAAATGATCTATTCCACTCACTAAATTCGAACATGGAAGGAAAAACATTACTAATAGCTGATTGCTTATTGAAAAAACCTACACCACCAATACAAACTGTATTATAATTTCGGTTTTTTAATGCTTCTACAATCGTAGCTTCATCAAAAACAAAAGTATTTTCTACCGTAGATTCACTTCCATGAAAAGCCGCAGAAAATAATCTTGGAGTAATTTTTTGTTTGATTTTGGTTGGTAAAAACCCAGCAAAAAATGCTTGATGCGCTGGAAAAGTAAAACTTGCAGGACTATATCTTTCTTCCCATCCGTTTTTTGGTAACCATTTAGCAAAATTCGGCAATTTACCTTCTAAAAATAATTGTTGCGCGACATCATACCTTAACGAATCAAGGGTAATAAATACTATATCAGTATTTGGTATGGCGGTTTTTACATTCATCTTTTAAATATAAACAAATATTGTAATTTTAGGTTTTTAAATATATATATTTACAATTATAGCCATATAATTTATATATATAACAGACTTTCTAATTCATTTATATTTTGAATTTCAAAATCTGTATTTACTTCTAATTCTCTGTTGAATTTCAACCAAATAGTTTCCCAATTATTTTGTTTAGCTCCTAAAACATCATTAATTGGATCATCTCCTATCATTACTGTTTTTTGAGTATTTGAAATACATTTTTCAATCATGTCAAAAAATTGTTTGTTTGGTTTTTTACATTTCATTTTTTCAGAAATAAATATATTTTTACTATTAATTATTTCCAATAAACCACTTTTTTTAAGCTTATTCATTTGATTTTTTTCTCCACCATTGGTAGCAATAAATAACTGATGGTTTTTTGACAATTTTTTAAGTAGCTGAATTGTTTTAGGGTCTTTATCTATATGAAAATGTAACTCATTTGCACATTTATTTATTAATAAATCAGGCGTGAAATCTAAAGAAAAATTATTGATTAACCATTTATAAAAAAATTCTCTTGGTGTATAACCCCAATTATCTTTTTCTAAAATAATTTTCCAATCAAAAAAATTATCATTTTCAATTTTTAAAAATGAAGCCAACCATTTTTGATATGCTTTATTTCTATTTATTAAGGTATTATCTAAATCAAAAACTAAATTCATAGGTGTAAATATAGCCCATTCCATACACATTGCCACTTCACTTCTATCGTCGTTTCGGGCAAAAAATATTCCATTACATTTTTAAATAAAATTTTTGAGAAGAAAAAAGTAGTAGTTGATAACTTAGCTTTTACCTAAGTAAAGTTATATAACGCAGAACATTATAGTACAATTATATAATATTTAGTTTTGCTATTGAAATCAAGTTTGTAAGCTGTAATATTAGGTTAAATTCCCTATAGTATTTACGTTTCTATAAAATCTTTATTACTGGAATTATTTAACAATGGTTTTAGGTATTCGTGAGGATTAATATTCTTACAATTATTCATGATTAGAATAATTAGATTGTTTTATAAAGCCAAATGGTTCTAATATTTTTTTTACACACAATTATCCATCACTTACCCAACGCTAAAAATAATTATAACTCTCAACAATAGAATCATAATTCTATTGTTGAGAGTTATTCGAATAAATTAAGATTATTTTTTTTTGATAATTACTATTTATTATCATCTAAAAGAAACTCCATTTACAATTGGTTTAAATCTAAATATATAAAACGGTTTTGTAGATAAATCTTTGCCATTATTAAAAATGGCGCCTTTGTTTACTTGTGCTGCAGAAACGTACATATAACCATCTACATGATTATAACTTACACCATCTGGCCAAACCATATTTTTATCTTTAGTCACAGTTTTCACTCTTTTATCTTTTGCTAAAATTACGACTACACTTTTAGTTTCTAAAGCAGTGAGGTAAATGTTTCCTGCTGTATCTATACTCATTCCACCATTGTTTGGTTTTTCAGAATAGGTTTCAATTTTACTATCTAATTCAGCTTCAGTAAAAACTTCGTTTACTAAATCTACTGTTTTAATTCTGTAAATTTTTGTTCCGTTTAGTGGGCCATAATAAATGTATTCAAAATTAGCATCGGCAGTAATACCATCATTACCAACTAATAAATCTTTACCATTTACCGCTAAATGCTTTCCTTCAATTATTGTAGGTGCGTGTTCTGGTAATGTACTACGTGTACCTTCTAACAAACGACGCGTTTTGCCAGTTTTCATATCTACAATAATAAAAGCAGCATTAGTACCATCTCCTCCATTACCAATACCTTCATCAGCTATAATAAAATAACCATTTTTGGTATCTACAACCATATCGTTTGGTTGTGATTCCTTTGGTACTGATGATTTTGGTAAATAATAGATGCGTTCCAATGTATTGGTATGTGTATTCCAACCCACAATTTTTGGTGTTACATTATTGCGTTGTGCCATATCTAACATCCATACAATTCCGTTTTTATCATTTCTAATTCCGAGAACATTACTTAAATAATTATCGTCTGTATCTCTTGGTGTATTCCATGCTTTATTAGGAAACGGTTTGCTTTCCTTGGTTTTAGCATCCATAATCATTACTCTATTTTCTGGTGCAAAAAAAGGATGATGACTATATACTAAATTACCAGAGTTTGTAAATGTAATATTACCAACTGCCTGATTTGTTGTCGCAAATATTTCAGCTTCAGTTATATAAGTTTGTGCATTTGTATTATTTATATAAAATAACACAATGGTTACAGCTACGAATACTTTTTGTATGCTCATTATATACGTGTTAAGATTAGAATAAAATAACTGTTTTACCTATAGATTTACTTGACTCTTGTAGCTCATGCGCCTTTTTCAAATTTTCAACAGAAAACCCTTCAAGAGTTGTTGATAAAGTAGATTTTAAAGTACCATTGTCTAATAAATTTGCAACATTATTTAAAATTTCATGTTGTCTATCCATATCATCGGTGTTAAACATAGAACGTGTGTACATTAATTCCCAAGAAAAAGTAACACTCTTAGATTTCATAATATTTAAATCTAAAGGCTTAATACTACCTGTAATAGAAACAATATGTCCTTGTGGTTTGATAATTTCTGCAGCTGTTTCCCAATAGCCTTCTAAATCTACAAAATCTAAAATGTAATTAACCTGAGGATGCCCTATTTTTTCTAATTCTTCTTTTAAATGATGATGATTCACTACAAAATCAGCACCTAAATCTTTACACCACTGTATAGAATCTGGTCTAGAAGCTGTTGCTATTACTGTTAGATTTCCAAGCTTTTTGGCTAATTGAATAGCAATTGAACCTACTCCACCTGCACCAGCTAATACTAATATAGATTTTCTTTGGTCATTTTCTGGATTAACTCTTATTCTATCAAATATCGCTTCGTAAGCAGTTAAGCTTGTTAATGGCATTGCAGCTGCTTCTGCTATTGTTAGATTTTTGGGTTTATGACCAACAATGCGTTCGTCAACTAATTGAAATTCTGCATTACTACCACTTCTAGTAATATCACCAGCATAATATACAGCGTCTCCTACTTTAAATCTAGAGGTTTTTTCTCCTACTGCTTCCACAATTCCAACAGCATCCCATCCAATAACCTTTGGCGTGTCTAATACTTTATCTTTAGCAGCAGTTTGTCTTATTTTAAAATCTACTGGGTTAATAGAGTTCGCTTGTACTTTTACTAATAAATCAAATCCTTTAGGAGTTGGTTTTTCAGTTTCAAATACTATAAAACTGTTTTGTTCTTTTATTGGTAATGATTGTTTAAATCCTATTGCTTTCATTGTATTCTATATTTTTAATTGCGGTTATTTAACCATTTTTTTGTTACTTCATCTATATTTTTACCTTCACGAGACACTTTGTAATCTAATTCTGCTATGATATCGTTGGTAAATTGTAAACTATTCAATTTTTCTAACTGTGCTATTGTAAATAAATTTTCTTTGTCTTTACGTAATAATAAAACCGCCTTATCTACAATGCCTAAAAGTTCTTTTGGTTCTTTAAGTTCTCTAATGTTATATTTATAATGTAAAAATTGAGGTTTCCAAAGCGGAACAATCACCCATTCTTTATTTGCAACAGCATTCTCAAAAGCACTAAAACAATTTTCTTCTGTACCTATATGAAATCTATAGCCTGCATGACTAAGTTTGTAATCGTTCATCATCTGAATAGAAAAACGAGTGATTCCTGCTCCTTGATTTATCCCTTGAATATTTTTATTCATTTTGGAAATTACACTTGGTTTTAGTAAATCTACAATTTCTGAAACCTCTTCTTCTGGTACATAATCTGGAACGCCCCAAAGCGCATAGGGTTTGTAATGCAAGCCCAACTCTAACAAAGGAACTTTTTCCTCAACATTACTTTTATATATTCCGTGACTAGAAGGCAACCAAGCGGAAGCTAGCATAACTATTTCACCTGTATTTAAACGCTCAAAATTTTCTTGGTGTGGTGCATAAGAACGTTCTACCTCAAAACCCATTTTTACTAATGTATAAGCAACTAAAGACGCTGCAACACGATGAAAAGATAAATTAGTTACACCAAGAGTGATTTTTTTATTTGATTTCATGACTATTTATTATTGAAAAGAATAGCGTATTCAAAAATGAATGTACTATTCCAGTTATTAACCAATTACAGTCATTTCGTTTAATACAAATTCTTCAACAGCTCCATCAGTAACTTTTAAGTATTCTGCTAAATGCACGTTATTCATGTGTACTTGCCACAACTCTTTACTTTCCCAGTTTTCATGGAATAAAAAAAGATTAGGGTTTTTATTATCTTGGTGTAAATCGTAGTTAATACACCCTTTTTCTGCTCGAGTAATAGGAATTAATTTTAGTAATTCGGCTTTTACAAATTCTCTTTTTTCTTCTTTTGCTACTATTTTCGCTACTATTGTTAATCTGTTCATATATTATTTATTTTTAAAATTTTGTTTTTATAACTAAATAAAGTTCTATAACTACATTTTCACTTTCTTTGTTTAATTCAAAAACTTTAATAATAGCTAAAAACAAGGATTCATTGTAATAAATAGAGTTGTTTTTTAATTACACTACAAAGTTACAAGTACAATACAGTACTTGTTAGGTATAAAAAAAGGATAGTCATGTACATTTAAAGGTTTATGGTAGAATATTTGCTAAAACAATTCATTTTTATCTAAATTTGTATTGTTATATTTATAAAAAACACAATAATGCAAGTATTAGAAGCCTATAAACCTTTTAAAATACAAGAAATAGAATTAACAGAATGGAAGCAACGACCTGTTAAGAATAATTTTTTTGAATTGGTTCTAATTAAAAGTGGTGAAGGTACACAGTGTATAAATTATAATGATTATACCTATGACAAAGACAGTATGTTCTTATTACCTCCATTAAAATGTCATTCGTTTAATCTAAAAAAGCCTACAAAATTTGTGTTTTTAAAGTTTACAGATTCGTTTTTTAAAAACATAAATAATGTTTCAATAGATAGAAACGAATGGTTTAAAGAAGCTTCTTATATTTTATCCAACTACAATCAATTACCGGGAGATATTATTAAGAATGATATAGATCGAAATTATCTTAAGAGTCTAATAGAGATGATCTTACAAGAATCTAGAAATTACGGAAATGAATCTATTTCCTTAATCACTAGCTTAATGACAAGTATTTTAGAACTATTAATTAGAAATATTAAAAAAGGAGCTTATTTTGAAGTCCCTAAAAATAATTCAGATGATAGAATTACAAGAATCCTAACATACATTAATGAAAATATCAATAAAACTGAATTACTGAAGATTGAAAACTTAGCTGATGTTTTTATGATGTCACCAACTTATGTAAGTGAGTTTTTTAAGAAGCAAATTAGTATGTCATTACGTGAATATATTATTAAAGCAAAGTTGAAATTGGTAGAAATACGTTTGTTAAATTCTGATTATACATTAACACAAATTGCAGACGATTTAGGTTTTACAGATGTGAGTCACCTTTCAAAAACCTTTAAACGTTATACAGGAGTAACTATACGTGAGTTTAAAAATAATGGAGAGTATATGCTTTTAAAACGTAGTGTATGTGTAGGCTAATTAAAATTCACACTCCTATCTTATCATCTTAATCTAATAATTAAAATATATACAAATTATACTTCATCATTATATTAATAAAGTCTTATTTTAGTAATACAATCTAAAATCAAGTAGTTTACATATTTTGTAATATTTTTGATGTAACTCTTCTACAACTTCTAACATATTTTCATCTTCTTTAAATAAGTTAAAGAAAGCGATATCTAAATTTGAACTAGTAACTCCATTAAACTCATTACCATAGCCAGAAATAGCCTTTGCACCCGTAATATCCAAAAAATACTGCGCTTCTTCTTCGTCTAAATCTAAAACTTTTGCATTTGAAAAATGTAAAATCTTTCCACTTAATCTTCCTTCAAAAATTTCTGCAATTTCTTGTAAACTATAATAGTAGTCATTTAAACAAATACTGTTTGCTTCACCTGTTATAACCATGTATATTATTTCATAATCATTAAAATTATGATCATCTAAAAGCAATGCATTTAAGCTAGTTTCTAGACCTTCAATAGTGTCGCATGTTTTATAAATACTGGCTACCCCATATTGCATGGTCAATTGTTCTAATTTTTTTTGTGTTTCGGTAACATCGTCCGTTTCTATATCATGAACCGCTTCTAAACAGTAGATAAAATAATCTGTATCTATAAATTGTTCTTGGGGTAATTGCTGTCTTTTTTTAAACAAATTTCAGGATTTATGTAAAATATATAAATCACAAAAATAAGATAAGTCTTTTATTATTTAACAAATAATATATTTATTAGTGCTTCACTCCTATTGTTCTTATGAAACAATTATAAACTTAAATTGGGACCCGAAGGTCCCAATTATTTATACTAAAATTAATAGATTACTATTCCACTTCAGATAACATATGCTTAAGTACAGTTTGTTCCCATTCTAAAAAATAATCTGAAGGAATCCAACTAGGACGTTGTAAATTATAACGATGAAGCATTACTTTTTCTGCTTCACAAAAAGCTCCTTCAACCCAACCTTGTTGATCTGAATAAGCTTCTCCTACAATAAAAACACGTTCATTGGCTTGTGGTTGTCTTATTTCAGGCATTTTATCTGCTACTACAAATCCTGATTTCCAAGCATGATATCCACCTCCATAAGGGTCGTGGCTCCAATCTTTATAAGCTGAAGTATAAGGTGCTGGTATGTTTTCATTTCCATGCATTTCTTTTACTTCTTTCATTACTTCTGCAACCATACTTTGTGTTGCAGCTGGCACTTCTTTTTCTAAATATTCTTGAAGTCGTTTTCTTCGTGTAGCAGTAGCTAATAAATAACCAGTAGGTTTCGTTTCAAACAACGCATCATTTTCCATTGCTTTCCAAAAAGAAACAGTTCTCATATCATTATAGCTCGCTAAGAATAAAGAATGATTATTAGCGTCTGTTCCGAAATAGTAACATTGCCTCATTGGTAAATCTGTTACTGATGGCGATTGATATTCAGCTGGATCTATTGGCCACCAAGGATTTTCGAAACCTAATAGTATTTTCAAAGCAGGTTCATTCATTACCGATTTAACATTATGATGTAATGCCTTACTTTCAGTTTCATAAGGATTAAACAAAAAGTTACTTTGGTCTAGTAATTCTAATGACCTACGTGGCATTCCTAAAATAATATCATCTGCGTACGCAACCCATTGATTGGCTTCATTACGTACTTGATAATTATGTTTTTCTCCTGTTGCTACATTCTCAAAAATAAGCTTGTATTTTCTGGTTGTAGGATCACTTGCTGTCGTTTTTTCGAAATTCACCAATACATTATTTGGTTTTATAGTTCCACCAGCATTTACAAAGTTACTAGCGGTAACTTTTAACACTTTATCAAAACCACCTTCAATGGTATTATAAGTTACATCATCATCTGAAAAATCACCTACCATATACGGAAAAGCTTCAGCAGCATTCCAGTTTATAGTATTCGAATAATATCCTCCAGCATTTGCTAAAAACTCATAACATTCTTGAGAACTTCTATCTTTTAATAAGTTCCAAAAACCTATTTCATAAACATGTTTATTAAAAAAAGGCCCCTCAAATTTATAAATTAAATCTCGTTTTACACGTCTCCATTCCGCTTGTGGATCTGGACTAGCTTGTATTGCAGCAATACTTTCTCCATCGGCTATTAAAACGCTATCTATAATATCATTAAATATATCATTGGCAGATTTACCTGTGTACTTCGGATCTACATCATACCTTGTTTCAAACCCTGGAACATCGTAATCTTTTGCATGATAACGTTGTTTTCTTAAATAAATCAACTGATTTCCAGAATCTCCCATTTCAAAAGGAATAGCATTTAATAACCCTTCTGTTTGGTATTTATCTATAAGTCCTGTGATAATTTTTTGAGTATCCATATAACGCATTCCACCTAATTCTGCGGTAACTTCCATTCCTGGTAATTCTACAGAATCTAAACGGCCACAAATTCGATCACTAGCTTCAAAAATATTTACCTTTAAGTTTAAAGGATCTCCATTTGAATCTACGCCAGTTCTTAATCGATAACCTGAATACAATCCTGAAGCTCCTGCTCCAACAATTGCTACGTCTAAATCTAATCCTGGTTCTGGAGTGCTTGTAAACTTTTTATGCCCCTTACGGATTGGTTTTGTAGTTTTTGCTGCTGAATTTTTTAGTAATTGTTTTTTAAGGTTTTTTTTATGCAAATGTGGAGCATAAGTATCAAAAGGAAACTTCCAATCAATTGTCATGTATTCTAAAAAATAACGATCTTCTTCAGAAACAGTACCCAATAACATTTTAGAAATTAAGTCTCCAAGTGTAGGGATAAATTTGGCAGCCCACCCAGCAGTATATACTACTATATTTTTATTATTACTGATGGTATTTGGCAAGTAATCTAATAATATTTCATTTTTAGATTGTGATATCGCAACCATACAAGTTGAAAGTAGTGAAGGTTTTGGCTCAAGACCTGGCATATGATTCTTCACCCAATCTGTAGTATATCCAATATTCTTTAAATCTGGTTCATGTGTACTTTCAGATGGGTGATCTATAATTTCATCGGCTACAGCATTTGCCACACGCACATATCCTGGGTTCGACCAAGGAACTTCATTAAAACCATAGTACAATCCTGTTTCATTATTTTCATACACATAATAGGTCGTTCCTATTTCTGCGACTACTGGATCTAAGATTTTATAGTATGCTGAAGACATCGTCCAAATATCGATTCCTACTTTTAATCCAAAATGGCTTACCAAGTCATTTACGTACGGTCCAGGAGTTAACGCTAATTTTTCAGCCTTATAACTAATTATTTCATCAGGATTCTGTGTGCTGTTAGTGGTAACAATAATGTCGTCATTTGGTAAAGATTCAATATCTGTTACCGCTGTAAATTCTTTTAAGACTACATTATTGTTTTTTCTTAATTCAGCTAGCATAAACTCTTGCGTCGCATCAATATCTAAGATTCCGCCATCTGCTTGAAAGAATCCCTCATAATCACTTGGTAGATCCTTAAAGTTAAAACGATCCATAATCTGCTCTCCACTAGTAAATTGATCGTATGGAATACCCAATTCATCCATTACTTTTATCGCATCATTAATACCTCCTTCTGAAGAGTTTAATTCTGGATCACCAAACCATAGCGCCCCTATTTGTTCTAACAATTCTTTGTTAGCTGCATCATTAAAAGCCAACCATTGGTCTTTTGCCCTTAATGCTAGTTGTGCCATAGGAACAGTATCGTACTGTACTCTAAATTGGCGCGATTTTCCTGAAGAACTAACTTCTTCGTTTACAAATTTAAACTGTTCTAGTACAAGTATACGTTTTGTATTGTCTTGTTTACTTATGTGATAGGCTGAAGATAATCCTATTGGACCTCCACCAACTACGATAACATCAAATAATTGTTCTTTTGTTTGGTTTTTCATTTGTTTTTGGTTGTTTATAAATATATTATGTGCCGTAACACCTAGAGTTTAGTTATTTCTCTATTCTTAAATTTAATACTTCAAAATTCATTTTTTTATTAATTATCTCTCTCTTTTATGGGCTCATTAGTTTTTAAATTGAGTTAATATTTTTAAAGGGTATTACCAGGTTTGATAGCTGTAAAATAGGTAGCTGAGTTTCTGTTAAACCTGAGAATATTGATAAATCAAACGAGAAATATGCTTCCGTTGTAATTGGCATATTTTCACTGTACCAAAGCTCCATTGCAGCCGCCATCTGGCAAACAAAAGGTGTTGTCTCTGTAACTACTACTGGGCAGCCACCTTCTTCAATGGTATAATCCGTAGGTATTTCAAAAGAAAATGGTGTATATAACAGAATTGGTAATTGTATTGAAGGCAATATATCACCTGCATTGGCTATTAATTTATAATTCCAAGAAGCACTTATTTTAATTGTTTGTTGCGGTAAATGATCATCAAAAAACAATGTATTAAATAGGTTTGCTAAATGATTTACGAGTGTTGTATCAACTCCAGATTCATTTTCTAGTTTTGCAATATCTATTGCTACATCAGTATTCAATAAAGGAATTAATTTATTAGAGAATCTAATTAATGGTGTACGGTAAATAAAGTCGCTACTCGTTTGGTTGCCATCCACAAGGTCTTCATTTCTTATTATTGAAATTCCTGCCCAAGCATCCTGATATTCTAGCACATTAAGTCCGTTTACCTTTATTAATCTTTCCACTATATCAAAAGAGCAAGCATATGCTAAATAGGTAGGTTTTTTAGCCGTTGGGTCTGGTGAATACCAATATGAATTCGGAATTATACTACCATCAAGTTCTGTTGCTTCTACACGTGTATAGCCGCTTATTTCAACAACAGGTGTTTCAGGTAATACGGCATCCGTTAAGGTGTTCGTATTAAATAAAAATAAATCAAAAGTCGAAATATTTGCAGGAGGTACAATAGTTAAAATTAAGCGTCCGCAAGGTGTTTCATCTGTACAAGTATCACATTCAGCAAGGAAGTTAAGATCATTGTTTTGTTCAATCACAAAATCATAAGAATTTGTTGTTTCAACCATACTCTTAGCTTGTACGCCTGATCCATTATAACCTTCCCAGGCCAATGCTAAATTATTGGTTGTTTCTACCAAGGTTTGCATAGCAAAATATGCTGGGTTTACGTTAGGGTCATTGACATCAGAAGAAGGCTTAATTTTAGTTAAATAAGTGGTTAAATCACTTAATACTTGTGGCCAAACAGCAATCATTTGTGCCATATCATTAAATAAGTTTCTTTGAACGCTAAATAATGAAATATCACTTGCCTGCAAAGCGGCATTAAATGAAATATTCGAGAAAATTTTATCCTGTGCTACCTGAGATTCATTGTAATTATAATCATAACCCCATTCTGTAGATTGTTCAAGAATTTTCTTTGTTGTTTCACCTTCCATAGGTGTTACAGCAACAGCTTCTTGTTTTGTTAGCGTAGGTGGTTCTGGGTAATTTCTTAATACAATTGGAATATCCACTTGTCCTAATTGCTGTACTAATGCAGATTCTTGGGCTGTATCTTCTAAATTCGCTGGAATAATAAACGTTAACCATTTTGAAGCTTGATACCCTTCAACATTTGGAACATTCTCAATCTCAAACTCAACATGTGTAATTTGAAATGACATATTCAATGAAACGGTTTTGGTGGTATCTGCATTCTTTGTCGAAAATATAAATGAAATTTCAGAAGAATCATTTTGTGCATCTTCAAAATTCAATTGCACCTTTGCATTCGAAATTGAATATAGTTTTTCTTCTAAATTTTCTTCAGATTCTTCTACTACAGTTGGTGTACCATATAATCTTGGTGCAATAGAATTATCATTTGTCTTTGGCATATTAGATTCGCCAGTAGCCTTCATTTGTACAATCGCATTAATTGAATATGTATTACCCAATTTCATTAAAAGTTGTTGTTTAAACTTTTCTTGCGCATTTAATAAATTACCAGTGCTTTGTACAGGGTTTTGAAGTATTGGTTCCACCGTAAGTGAAATAGTATTAGCCAAACTACTTTTTGCGTTGGTAATGGCTTCTAAGAATGAATCAGCTTCAATATTATTAGCATTTAAATATGTTTTTTCGTCAGCATTTTTAAGCTCATCTACTAAGAATGCAGGGACTGAATATTCTGAACCTAAAAATTGATCAATTGCCTCTAAGCATTGTTTTCCCCAAATATCAAGGTCAATACCTGTGTAGTTTTTTGTATTATTAGCACTACAATCAAGTCCACCACCTGTTGTATAAGGGCAAATTGGAACATTTGATTTAGATTGTAAACTTGTTGATGTTGGTGTTGGTGCGTAAAACGAAGGATTTAAATTACCACTTAAAGCCGCTTCATAAACAGACCAATAAATACCGTTTTCTTCTTTGAAGCCCATTCGTACAACGTAAATAGCTTGACTCTTCTTACCTCCTGCTACTGCTTCATTTACACCAGTTGCTATTTTTAATACATATTGGTCAGCCGTATAAAAAGTATTTTCGAAATTCTCTGAAAATTCTGTTAATGAATGATTTTCATTCGTATTAACGCTATCCGTATTATCTTTACTACCGGCAATTAATTGCGTATTCGGTTCTACGATTGTATCTGCATTTGTAACCGATGGGCTATCTTTAAAATCATTGTTTACAAAAGATAAGTCTCTTTCAATATTTAAATTAACGGTTAACATAAATATTGGATCTAATGTAATGTCAGCATCGTTAATTGGTTGACTTATTGGTTCCATTCCTGGAGCCATAGGAACCTTTTTACAGTGTGCAATCGTATACAAGTACTGGTACACGTCTTGAACATATTGTTTAATTTTCCTATATTGTGTAGCACTCAATTTCGTATTAACACCGGGAATTAAAGAAGAAACCAACATAAACGTTACCGTGTTTTCTCCATTTTCAGGATTCAGTTGGGTTATCTGATTATAAATAGTAGTGTAATTGGTTAAATCATGCAATGCATTTTTTTGCCAATCCCCCATGTTATCAGTATCATTTATGTCTGCAATGCAAGCTTCATCATTTGTGTTTTCATAACGTGTAATGTTAAAAATAAAATTAAGAAGTAATTCAGGGCTTTCCTTTCCTCCCGAAATATCGTAGGTAATAAAAGTACTTGGCCATTGAGATAATCCTTTTAACTCATCCATATACCCCACTTGAATTGGTGGATTATTTAATGGAGAGGAAGCGTTAAGACTAGGATCACTTAATGGAGTAATTGTTTGATTACCGTAATAATCTACCCAGTTAAAATGAACCTGAAGCGTGTTTCCTATTCCTCTATATGCGTTATCAATAGCGCTTGGTCTTAAAGCATCATCTGTCTCTTCAGGTACAGGCAATGCAAACTGAGCAACATTAATTACTTGATTATATTGCCAAATAGCAAGGTCGGTACCAGTGGATTCATTTACTGTTTCAGTATCTTCATTTGAGCTTGTAGGACCAGATGGCAATCCAACAACACTTTTACTAAAGAATTTATTTTCAACCACTTGATAATTTAGTAAATTAAATAAATTATTTAAATATTGATCTGCATATCCTGGGTCATTTGGACTTAATACTCCTGAAACATCGGGATCTTTACGAGTTACATCGAATCCTGCAGAACCTTGTGACACTGATGATATTTTTTGGACAATTTGATCTATAATTTCAAAAGTTGTATTACTTGCAAATAATGGATTATCTTTAATTAAGAACGACAGTGTAGATATATCAATAAAATAATAATTTGCAATGGTTTCAAATGTATTTCCCTGAACTCCAATAGGTGATTCAATTTCATAGGATACATTTGGAATAATTACCAATTGCCAAACATCAAGATTGTCCCATGCGGTAATGTTTTTATTTAGTTCTTTAATATTATCAGCCAACACATTGTAGTATGCTGCAATCGCTGTTAAATTATTAGAAGGAGTTGCTGTTGAAAGACCTACTTCAAAAACCAATCCTGTAAGAATAATTGGATTATCAAAAGTTGTTGTTAACGCAACCGAAGTTTTATTTAGTTCAGCCAATTCACTTAATAAAATATTATACTGTTCTGCTATAGTTGTTAAGGTTTCTGTTGTCGTTTTTGTAGCATAAGTTAAGCTTGTTTGTGCTTTTGATTCGGCATAAACAATTGATGAATTTGTATCAATTTTATCACCTGTTACAGCACAATTCATGTAACTTTTTAAAACATTAGGATTACTACCTTCTTTATAAGTTGTGAATAATCTAATAGAAGCAATTCCCGAATTATCAAAAATTGAATCTGGGAAACCTGTATCACCTTCAATTTCGTTATACAATAGATAATAACCACCAGAACGCGTAATACTACATTCCCATAGTAATTTAACAAAATTATACAAGCTATTCATAATACCATTAGGTGCAACCGCAACCGCTGTATTAAAACTAAGTAAGCTTACATCTGCTACATCAGGATTCGTTTCAGTAGAAAGATTAGACTGAATAATGTATGATTTCATATTAATATTACCAACCGACAGTAAGCCATTATCTCCCATGTACAACCATTGCATATCATCAATAAAACTCTGATTATTATCACTTGAATTCGGATCAAGTGCTAAAAGTAAACGTTCTAATATTTGAGTTCCTGCTTCATCTGCGCCAATTAATTCATAAGTAAATGCACTTGTACCCACTGCATTATTGTTAGCTATTTTCTTAATGTCTATAGTTAATTGAGTTGACCACCCATAATAATCAGAAGGCTTGTACTCCATTGTTCCTTTAGCCGAATCGTATGTACCAATTTGTATATCAAAAGCAGAACCATTAATTTTAGGTTTTGCAATTTGCGTTAGTAAATTTGTTGGAAACTCCCATATTACTAATGATGGATCATTCTGACTGCCCAAACTACCGTATGGTAAATTGGTGATACCCGAAGTACTCCATAAAGTCATTGACTTAAATGAATATTGTACAGGCATAAGCTCATAAGGTAAAATTGCACCTAGTGTATAAACATCTGGTTGAAGACCTGTATTTGTTGCGTAATCGGTAATTTCATTAATCTGTTTAATATCATCCTCAACTAGCACTATGCTTAACGTAGCTGTTTTGTCATCATCAGATTCTCCAACAGAAGGTAGTTTACCATTAAACTCAATCCAATCTAATGTATTATTAATAAGGTTAATATTAAACTCAACTGCCACATCTGATGGTACTTCAAATTGCTGCCCTGTAAGACGATACAATGCGCAATCTGAATAATTAGTTTCACTATCATCAACTTGTGGTGTAACCACACAAGGAGAATCAGTATTTAATGTTAAACCAGGTAATGATGTTGGTAACCTCATACCATAAAGAGAATACCTCGAAGCCATTCCTGCTAATTGAGTATAAGAATCTTTTGAGGTAAAATAATTTAATACAGCAGCTACATCTATACAATTAAGATCAGGAATATTGGCAGTGTTTGTATTTTCTGGATCATAAAATAAGTCAGACAATATTTGATTTTCATAATTAGTTCCAAGTATTTCAGCAGTCGTGCTATATTTTTGTGCGATTGCGCCAAAAGTATCGGTGTTATCGGACGTCTTATGAATAAAAGGTTGAATAAGTACAACAGCCAATGGTTGTACCTTTAAACTTTGTACTTCTGTATCATTCGCTAAGTCAGATACACTAACTACCGAATTAGTTGTTTCACTTAAACTTACTGCTATTGATTGTAAGGTGTCTCCTGAAAGAATTACATACGTTTCTCCAAAATAAACGAAAGAGTTTCCAACAATAAAAATCCCTGGTGTTAATTGATTTTGAATCAATACATTTGAAACATCAATTCCTTCGTAAGTTACTGTTGCTATTGAAGTAAATGTATCTTCACTTTTTGCAGTGTATTTAGCTGCTACAATACTAAGATTTTCATTAACAGTTAGTATCGAAGTTGTTTGAAATACAATGTTATTAGCTAGTTCATTTAAAGTTACTGCTGCTCCTGCTTCAACCAAACCTGCTACCACCAAATTAATCGTATCATTGGTTTTAACGATATACTCAGTTGTATCGTAAGTAATAGTTTGACCTACTACTAAAATTGAAGGTGTTGTTGCGTTTTGAATTATCAATACCCCCGTATTCATGGCATATACTCTTGCAATCGATTCAAAATTATCATTATCTATAATAGTATAATTTATACCTGAAATAGTAATGGCAAGTCCTTTATTTAAAGCTAATGATTGATTTGCCTTAGCTATAGAACCAGAATTGGCTTCATTCTTCGTAGTACCAACAGATATACTGTTTGCCCAAGTAACCATAGCTAACAGGCTATTACCACTGCTAAGTGAATACGTGTAATTTTTTAAAGCGTCTTGTGCATAACCAATAAGCTGTTTACCTATTAAAACAAAATAATCTTCAAAAACAAAGGTAGATAATGAATGTTCTACCGGGGTTACACTTCTTGCCGTACTATTGGTGCTTGTATCATCTGAAACTTTTACGGCTAATTGAGCAAACCATTCTTTTACTTCTTTTAGATATTCATCTGTTGCCATGTTGTAAGTGCTGAAATTTCTATCAACTCCTGTACCTGATTTCGGAACCGATAATTCAAAATCATAGAACATTGGAAAAATTGCTGCGGTTTCTAAACCACCAACTGGAGGTTCTGATTGAATATTAATGGTTTCAAACGTATTTTGTAAAAATGCCATAAGATCTTCCAAAGCAATTGGAAATGGTGTGTCTGGGTCTGATAATTTTAAATAAATAGCATCTAATTCTATTAATGAAATTGCAAATGTATCAGCTTCTGAGCGAGTAGATTCACCACCAGGCTCATTCATATATGATTGTACTAACCACCTGAAAAAATCTTTATTTAAAGTTTCAAAAGAACTTAGTTCATTCGGATTTTCAGGGTTTGGAGAATCAATCCATAAATTAGTAACATATTGTGCTGTTTGTGTATTAAGGTTATTTGATTCAGCTCCTGAAATGGTTAAATGTGGTATTAAATAAATATTTAATGTAGGCGCCGTTTCTGTTTGTGTTGTTATAAGTTTGGTGTTAAAATTAACTTCACGTGTAGTAGGAATAGCCATACGAGGCGAAGTCATACTAAATGTGCTTACATTGGCTGCTGCTGATAAATCGTGATTCCAAGGTGCAAGTGCTGTATCGTCAGTTCCAATAGTAAGATCGGTTCTAATATCTGCATTAAAACTAAAGTGAATCTTAATAGAGAATAGGCCAAGATTTAATTTTGCTGTTACCCTTACATCAACCGATGCTACTATAGCAAGCGGAATTTTGTTATAGGCTTCAAAAGTTGCTTGCGCGTATACTTTAACGGTTATATTTACATCTGCTGATATTATTCCAAAATCAAGGGAACCATATAATTTACCAATAATACCAAATGTACCTTGTAAAAAGTAGTAATATGAAGTTTCTACTACTGTTGTATTGCTTTGGTCTACAACTCCTGTATACGGATGATACGTTGCAATGATTCCTTCAATGATTCCAAAAACAGTAATACTAAATCCTGCCTTTAATACACCATATTGAATATCATACCCTACTCCTACTTGCATTCCTAGACCAAATGCTAATACTGGATTAAAGTTACCGTAATTGGTTTGAGGCACACTCGTAGATGTTGCTCCGCTTAATTTACCAAAGTAAAAACCACCCGATCCCATTGCTGGAATTCCAGGAGGTACAATGGCATAAAGAGAAAATGAACGTGAAAAATCTAAATCATAAGGAAATCCTATATCAATCATAAAATCACCATTTGTGTATATTTCTACACCAATGTTTGGTAATGTTACGCTTACAGCTCCAAATTGTAAATACCTTAAAGAATCAGGCAAGGTTAATGCCATTTGGTAAACACCTACTGAATCTGATATTTTTTTATACATGATTTCAAACTCCAAACCAGCAAAAACTTTTGCTTTAACACCTGCCATGGCTATTTTAATACCATATAAACTAGGATCATTAAAAACTGCTTGAAGATCTACAGTCCATTCTGGTGAATCTTTTGTTCCTGTATTTAGAATTCCAAAATCAGCGGCAAAAAGCCAATTAGAGTTTTCATTAAAAGAAATTAGTCCGTCTGGTGTAATTGGTATTGTACCTGGTTCCGGTTCGGTAAAGGCTTTTTTCATAGCGTCCGTAGCTTCTTGAATCGATTTAAAGTCTTCAAACCCATTGATGGTAACATGTTGTCCCATCGCCAATAGTCGTAAATCGAAATATTCAGAACCTTGACCTGGAACACTAGGCATATCGTTAACGTCCTGTCCGTTTTCCTTATCAAACAAACTACTATCATTTATAGAAGGTACCAATGAACTTCCATCAAACGAAATCTGAACTTTTTTATTAACTCTCTTAAGTATTAAACTCTCAATTTTTATAAAAATAAGGTCTAGCGTTTTTGGTAATTTGTACTCAACAATAATTTCTTTAGTTTCAAGATTGTAAGTAACCTTAAAACCATTTAAACTTATTTCGTTAAGAACATTCCAAGGAGAAACTAATTCGAAATTAGGTTGTCCGAGCATTTTCATGAAAGACTCAACTAAGCTTCCAACACTCCAATTCGCTATTTCAAATGTAATTGTTGAACTTTCACCATCAGTAGCATATTTGGCCGTAAATCCCTCCCACTCAATATACATTTCTTTTTTACCTGTATCATCAAAGGAATAGCCTAGATTAACTTCTGCACCAAATGGTTCAAGTTTAAATGTTCCAGAAATACCAGCTGAAAAAACATCTTTATCAGGAGTTTCTCCTGCTTTCATTTCAATTGCCAAATTGGCGCTAATATCTACATTTTGCTCAATGAAAGGGAATGTAAATTTCCAATCAACACTTGTTTTAACTTTATAAGACCCTGATTTATCTCCATTAGGAATGTTTGATGAAAGTGAAAATGCCGATATAACTAGATTATCAGGAATAAATACTTTTATTAGGTTAAAGTCAACTTCACCAAAAAGATCATCCATCAATTCTTTGATATTTAATGATTTATTAGATGGCATTACTAATGATAAATCCCAACCACCGTCATCAACGGAACTGTAATTAACTTCGGTTTGTAATTGTAGTATACTAATGGTAAATAACCCTGATATATTGGCTGTATAAACACTTTTATCTGAACCGTCATTCGCTGTAGACGACGTCATCGTCATACTAGCATTGGTTAGTGAAATATTAGTAATTATATTGAAGCTTACATCTCCGTTTGAAAAAAAAGAATAATATTTTTGGTTGATATCCATGTCAATACCAAACCCAGTAAGATTGATTTCTGCTAAACTTTTTGGGACTGCTATCACATTATTAGTAACTGCGGCAATTAGATTATTTATATTAACATTTCCATCAAAAGCAGCTGATAGGGTTAAATCTGAAGTTATTTCAACATCAAATCCACCAACAAAAATGGTAGGAAAAAAATTTACTGTGGCTGAAAAATAAAGAGTTTGGCTAACCTTTGCTGTGTCTAATGGTTGCATAACAACCCAAACAACATCGAATTCTTCTATTTCAAAATTAGCAAACAGCGTCCAAGGTGACGTAGATCCAGCACTTGCAGAAACACTATGTATTGTTGGAATTTTATCTTCTATAATTAAGGATGTTTGAAATCCTTCAAACTTAATTTTATTGATATATTGTTGAAGCGTTGAAGGCACTTTATCATACCAATTCTTCCCAGCCATTAAGGAGAATAAATTAAGTGGTGTTATAGTAACATTTTCTGGCGGAGTGGCTGAAATATTAAATAAAGAACCGTTAGTATTAATGTTTGTTCTAAAATCTAATTCTACACCAGACCCAGCGTTAAGTTGTAATTGAAAAAACAAAAATGGCGTTTGTACAACTGATTCTTCTTCATCTCCTTCAGCAGTATCAATAAATGATTCTATTGAGAAACCTAATGCAGGGCTACTAACATCTAAGAATAATAACGATATAGGTGCTACATTTATAGGTACAAATAAATCCATTTCTGGATAAATGTATTGTTCATTATCAACTTTCGAAGGATCAAGACTACCTACAAAAGTTAGTTTTGTTGAAGCTACCCACGATGAAAGAAATTCTATTACAGGTTTAAGAATTCCAGTTAATGTTATTAATGAAGCAAAATTCTGACCAGCTTTTAAAGTAATTGCTTCTTTTTCCCAAACAAATCCATCCGTATCTTCTGAACTAAAAATAAAAGCAGGAGTACTATAAGGTAATGAATCAAATACGCCTCCAGTCATGTATTGCCAACTGGTTGAAAATGACCAATCTTTTAAACTAATAACAATAGAAATCTGTATGTTATTACCTGTTGCAGTAATAGTTAATAAAACTGAAGTATTTGGTTTGTCTACATTTAATATTGCAGTATTTCCATTTGAAATTGTTAATATATCTTCTACAGGATCTGGAATTGTTGTATAGGAAGTATCAATCAACAGACTTACACCCTCTTCAAGGCTGTATCCTTTGGTTAATAATACATCTAAATCCACTGGAGACATTAACCCTGCATCGGTAAATGTTTTTTCATTAATAGTGATATTTCCTGAATTGTCAGCTGCTTGTTTCTTAAATACTTCTGTAAGATTCGATAAACTCATTTTAATCTGCTTGAATTTTAAATATCTATTATTAATGCTAAATGATCACTTGTACTGCGAATATGACCGTAATTACTCCAACCTTTAAAACTACTTAAACCGCCGACGGTACCAGGAGCAATTCCACCAACGCCTGTTGGTCCATTTGGTGGTAACGGAAGTGCTGACGGAAGTCCCGCTAAAGCACCGCCTACAATTTGGGTCATACCAGTAGGGTAAACATAATTTCCAGTAGGTACTCCTGCTGGGATGGGTGCTATATTATATGGTGAACCAGTTACTCTATTTACAATGGTAATATTGGTGGCAGGTCCTCCTGCCGCTCCACCTCCGTAACGGGTTAAAATATTATCAATGCTATCGTAACCAGCAAAGTTTGCACTACTTCCTGCATATTCATAGCCTGGATATCCGTTGGTATACCAAGGCTTTGCTTGGTTACCACGTTTAATATGAGTTGCTATATATCCTTTTTCTGGCCATGTATTTACTGTTGGGTTAATTTGACGAGTATAATCTGCACCACCAACGTTTATCAGATTAGCATAGGCTGGTGTAGCTGCCGCTGGATTTAGAAGATTTACATTAAAATCTCCAACAATAACCCCAACTTCATTTGCCCCTAGGTTTACGGTCATTTCTTGAATATTTGATATTTGATCTGTTCCATCAATTGCCGCTTGGTAATGTGGGGAAGCATGAAATGACAGTAGTTTAATATGTCTTGCATTAGCAGCATCCCAAAATGTAGTTAGAAACGGTGAACGGTTTCCTACACCTGGGAAATTAATTCTATTTGGTGCAGCTGGCAATGCTGGTACTGTATACATCCATTGCCCAGAAAGCACATTACTTGCCACTCCTGCGTTTGGTGCTCCTAGAGGAACTAAAGTTGCAGGTAAACAACCTGCCCAGGTACCACCATAAGCAATACCTGCAATTGCGGCGGCAGAAGGAAGTGCAGCACCTTGGTTTCCCCAAGGTCCTGTAAAATTTAGATTAGCACTATTATAGTAAACAGATATTCCTTCTTGCACTCCTCCTGCTCCTAATCGCAGTGCTGGTACTAACATCCAGTTAGCACCTAATGCTGTTCGAATTTTAACCAATAAATCTTGCGATCCTGATTCGCCGCCAGCAGTAATTAATGCACCTTCGGCACCAGCACCAGTAGAAGTTTCTACTACTACAAAAATGTCTGGAACCTGTGTGGTTAGGGTATCAATAATATATTGGGCTCTTTCTGCCGAAGCCTGGGCTAAATTAATTGAACTTCCTCTTTGTCGCTTACGGCTTGGATTATTAATCTTATTAAGTCCAAATTGCTGAATATTCCAATACAGTACTCGTGCCATTTATGTTGTTTTATTATATGATGCATACCAACCCAAACTTTTTGATGTTGCGCCTTTCTTCGGATTTCCGAAGAGTAAAAAATTAGTAGAACCTCCTGGCGGAAGTTGTGCTATTCCTAAGAATTTTAAGGCGATATTACCCAAGGTCATCATAAAAGACCCCAATTCTGGAGTAGCATTATCTTCAGGAATAAATTCCATTTTTAATGTATCTATTGATAATTTTAAGATCCCTTGTAAGCTTAGTAGTTTTGCATCACTACTTGTTCCTGGAAGCTTAATTCCAAAGAAAACATTATAACTATCATCAACTGATGTTGCTCCAGGACTCCATGCCATTAATAAACTAGCATTAAAATCCATTGAAGCAGCCAATTCACCTGGAGACCCCATGTTTAAAGTCATTTCTAAACCATACCAATTATTGGAAACTCCTGATATATCTAAAGCTGGAACGGATAAGTTTAAATAACCAAAACTAGCTGGTAATACATCTGCATTACCACTTACAAGATTGTTTATTTGAAGCGCAAAATTTGGATATAAACTTCCCGAACGAGAAATACTTGAATTGGAATTAAAGACAATTTGAGTTGCATCAAAACCATAGGTAACTACCGAAGGAATTGTTATATCGAAAGACATGGAAATAAACAAATTGTTATAATTTAAGCCTTTTTGAATATTAGTTTCATTATCTACCCCACCATCACTGTTTCCGAATGAAAAGGCATCAAAATAAGATGTCATAGGATCATCACCGCTATCATCATCAGGATAAATTAAGCCAGTCATTACAGCATAATTTAAATATCCCCACATTGTAAATCGAGAATCAATTATAACAGCATCGGGGTCTGTAGTGAGTGTATTAAACTGAATTTTTGTTATTTCTACATTTTTCAACAAGTTACTATCAAAATAGTATAAATTATCATCGGTGTTTTCAAATATATAAACTGGTGTACCATCATGGTCTTGATAGGTACCGTTTAAAACTACAGAATTATTTCCTGTTGTAGCGTACGGGTTATTTGTACCAACAACAGTGTCTGAAAACAGCTTGTTCATTGTTAATTGAACTTTACTTTGAAAAAACTTAATTGCCGTATTCTCAAACAACACTTGAAGCTGTAATACTTTAAATTCATAGTCTACACCAGGTGTAGACATAATAGGCGCATCTACATTTAATCCCTGTGTTATCTGCTGTGTATATGCAGGATCTAAATAGTTAATTAAAGAAAATATTGAACTATTTTTTTCCATTTCAATTTCTCCACTTGCATTTACTTTATTTACTTCTATACCAATATGATGTCCGTAAAAATTATCTAAATTAATTCCTGAAATTAAACCTTTTAATTGTTGTGGAAATTCTTGTAAATCAATATCAACTTTAAGCGCAAGAATTCCATTCCAATTGGGGTTATTTATTGTATCAATAAACTTTTGATATAAGACTACTTGATTGGATTCGGGATATTTTTCTCCGTAAGCATATGCAGCTTCTGCTTCAGCAATATAATTTTGTATCCAAGAAGAAATAGCCACTGTTTGTTGATAAGCTTCTGCAGGATCAGATATTCCTTCAGTATTAAAAGTATTTGGTTGTGTCCATATTTTAGGATCTTGTGCCCAGTCTTTTAATGTTCCTTTACAGAATTTAAAAATTAAAATATTATTATAGTCTGCAAAAGTATTCGTTGTGCCAACATTCACATTAAAAGGCCAATCTTCTATTGACATTTTATTGTTAAAATACGCCTCAATAGTTCCTGTTATGGGTACATTACCCTTAAATTCAGAGAATAGTTTACCTAAATAATTATTTTGAGTGACTACCAAAAATTGTTGGTTGGTCATAAACCCTTGTTGTAATGTATCCGATAAGTTAATAAAACTCATCTGATATTGTGAAGGATCTGTAGGTACTTGACCTTCTGGAGAGATATATTGTGTATGTGCTGGTGGTTGTGCTAAATTATTTTGTGCAAGATTTAACAATCCCCAAGATCCACTATTATTTACGTGAGCAATTACCCCTTGTGGTGTTGTAGAACTCGTAAAACTAGTTTCTCCTTCACTTAACATTGTGTTTAGTTTACGTGTACTTTTTGAAGCCCTTGCAGTTGGTTTTACTTTGGTTATTTGTTCTTTTCTTTCTTTACTTAATACTTCTGATTCGAATTTAGAGTATTGTTTTACTGGAATATTTTCATCTAATATAGATATACCTAAATAAGGAACCATTGGAACATGAATAGTTGATGGCATGTCTACACTCGGTTCATAAAAGCCAAGTAAATTTGGTTTTCCATAAATTTTATTTGTTATTCCATGCCCTTTAGCAAACAGCGCCGCCCCCTCTGCTTGTGCACAATATTGTACTGCTTCACCTGTAATAGAAATTAAATTTGCCCAAAATGTACAGTATTCAGGACTAAGGGTTAATGCATAACTACCCGGATTATCTAATGTGGTAGATGTTGATGGGAAATTTGCAGCAAATGCAGGTTGAAGACTTTTAAATTGAAGGATATCTCCCATATTATTCTCTAAAGAATAAGGGGTAAATAATAATGTTTCTGTTCCCGACAATCCTAGAAGAAAATCGAACTTCCCATTTTCATCGGCATCTCCACCTTGTGGTGTTAGAAAAAAATTTCCGTCGATTTGCATAAAATATCTAAGACTTCCATCCTTGTCTTGGGGAGCAATTACAAACCTAGGTGTAATGTCTGAGGGGATTAAGTTATTTTGATCATTATCATCCTTCCAGCTTGCTGATGGCAATAAATTTATTGGATATCCAGCATTCGTAGCGTAATAACTTGAAACGTTTGTTTGTGTGTTTAATTTTGATGTATTATTAAATGTTACCCCTGTTAAAGCAAAATAAGTATTAATTCCCTTTGAATTAGTAATATCTAAAGGATCAATAGCTGTTTGACTCATTAGATATTCATTAGGGACTTCAGAAGGTTGTAAAATGGGATATACATTACTTAAAATAGCATCGCTTTCGGTGTCTTTGTAATAGAATGTATTTTGAAGCATAAAAGCCTCGTAAAATGTTTCTGAATTAAGTCCTAATTTAAACTTAAGTGCTCCGTTGCCCTCTGTAGAGAAAGGAAGAAATATATCTTGGTTAAATAGACTTTGTGTACCAATTTCTGTTGAGGTGAAAAAGAAATTTGAAATACTTGAATCGTAGGCAAACTTCATTTGTGTTGGTGCATCTTCTGGTACAAATGAAATTACAGTATTATTAGCAATACTTAATTGAGCAAAATCATTTCCAACTTTATATGTAAACGGCTGCATTACGATCAATCCTGGTTCCTTGTTAAATAAGTCCATTTTAATGACGTTTGAAATACTGAAATTTGATTCAATTTCTAATATCCATATCAAAGTCAAATTTTCACCAATATAAGTACGTATTTTACGAATAAAATTAGATGGATCGATTGGTGCTCCGTTAGCGAATATATAATAGCCATTTTGAGTTGAAACTTCTGATAAAGAAATTATTTCGTTATCGAAAGAGGATGTTGAAGGTAACAACACAGCCGACCATGCTTCTATTTTTTGTGTGGTGTTCGTATAAAGATTTTTACACTCTTCAGAAGAATCTTTATTGCTAAAGGTTGTGCCTTCAAAAGTTTCACTAATCTGTTCTTGCATCTTGTGTTCAGCTTTTAATCAATAATATGGTATAGTAATAGTTAGTAGGCCTAAGCGAAAATCAAATAAATAATGGCTTCTTTTTTTTAACAACTTATTCTGTACAATAGAAATAGATAAGAATACGAATAGCATATTGCGTTAAATTTGCAATAGTCAATTTTTGCCCTTTAAAATCGTTCAGTGCTATTATTTGTTCCTTAACAGCCAAAGTATGAATACCGTTAAATAGCGAGTTATTATCAAATAGAACGCCTTCAGGAGCACCCATAGCAGTAATAATTGCATTTTGTGCACTACTTGGGTTATTTATTAAGCAAATACAATCACTACCGTTGTTAGTTTGTAAAACTACATTCTCGAATCGGTTAAGTGACAAGGTGTCAACCTTAATAGATTTTAATTCTTGACTGTATAAGCAATTAACAACCAGAAAAAGGATAAAAAAAAGGGTGGCACACTTTAAAACATGCAACCCTCTTGTTTTTTTTAACCTTGTACTACGCATACAATTTGTGCAGTGGTATCAGTTCCTCCATCAGATCCAGTTGGCGTAAGATTCTGAATACTTACCGTTTGACCTTTAAAATCACCAAATCCAATCACTGTATATGTTGGTGTATTTGGTGGAATAAAAAATAGTGAATTTAAATTATCTACAGGTTGACCTTGAACAAAGGTTTGAATACCATCAGGAGCTCCTGCAATAGTTAATTGCAATGTATTTGAACCCGTGTTACTAATAGTTATTGTTGAAGATGAACCATTTTTCGTATTCCATGAGCATACTCCTCCTCCAGTAATGTTCGCGGTACCTGATTGGCTAATAACTGGATTTTGTGTTGTTGTTGCTGTTAATGTAGCTGTTGCTGTTGACATAATTGGTTAGTTTAAAATGTGTCTACTCTATTTAGGCTTTTCGACTTCCACCTTGTGATTGTTAATTAATCACTAATTGGTATTACCAATTTAAGTAGATAAAAATCAATATGTTAAAAAAAAACCATAAAAAAAGTAGGGTAAAACCATACTTTTAAATATGTAACTTTTTGTATACCAATTACTTAATTCTAGTGCGAAATTACTCTAATTTATACAGTAGAATGATCATTAAATAGTAATAATAAATTTTAAAATAGTGAATTAAAGAAGCAAATAACTTATTTCTTATGCTACATTTAGTTAGTTATTCAATATAGCGTTTGTATTAGTTGTGTTTGCTTACTATTAGCAGTTTTGTTCTTGTTTATAAAAAAAATACTATTGAAAAACACCCTATGCCCTATTAATGTTTTTTTTATGAGAGTAAAATTTATATAAATGAATATATTACACCGATAAGAAAAATGTATGAAATAATTACTCAAATAACTCAAATTTATTTTTTCACTTGGTATTACTTCTTTAATAACTATTTAACTTTTCTATGATTATATTCTATGTTAGATGCAATCATAATGCAAAATCTTAGGAGTACATTTGCACAATGCGAAAAAAGAATTCAAAATTAGAATTTATAGCTTTAATGGCAGCTTTAATGTCGTTAGTAGCTTTATCTATAGATGCACTATTACCAGCTATAAAACAAATTGGTATCAGTCTTAATATTCAACAAAGTTCGAGCGATAGTCAATTATTAATAACAATGATTTTTTTAGGTTTGGGCTTTGGTCAGCTTATTTCTGGACCAATCTCTGATAGTTTAGGTAGAAAACCTGTGATTTACTTTGGTTTTATTGTTTTTATTATCGCTAGTTTTATATGTATCAATGCAACTAGTATAGAAATGATGGTTTTTGGTAGAATATTACAAGGAATTGGTTTGTCTGCTCCAAGAACTATAAGTATTGCCATGGTAAGAGATAGTTTTGAGGGGAATTATATGGCAAAAATAATGTCTTTTATTGTTGTTATTTTCATATTAGTTCCTGTTGTAGCACCAGCTATAGGTAAATTAATGTTAGATGCCTATGGATGGAAATTTATATTTTACAGTCAGCTAATATTTGGGGTTTTTGTGATGCTATGGTTATGGAAACGTCAACCAGAAACTTTAAAAAAAGAAAAGAGAACAAAACTATCTATCCGTCTTTTTGTAGAAGGAACAAAAGAATTTATAAAACATAAACAAGCTGTTATATTTACATTGATATCTGGTTTTATTACAGGCTCTTTTATGGTATATTTAAGTGCGTCTCAACAGATTTTTCAGGTACAGTATGATTTAGTAGAAGAATTTCCTTACATTTTTGCAGGTTTAGCAATTTCAGTTGGGTTTGCTACTTTTTTAAATGGAACATTTGTTATGAAATATGGAATGTTAAAATTAATTTCTACTTTTTTAATTGTCTTTACCATTATTCCTCTTGTATACATTGTTTTATTTTATGGAAAAGAAAATCCAGGTATAAACATACTTTTATTATTTTTTGGTTTACAATTTTTTGCAATCGGTTTTCTATTCGGAAACTTACGAGCTTTAGCAATGCAACCAGTTGGTCATATTGCCGGGGTTGGAGCTGCAATAAATGGTTTTGTATCTACAATTATGGCAGTTCCTATTGCTACATTTATAGGTAAATATGTTGTTACCACTACGCTACCACTTTTTGTTGGATTTTTAGTTTGTGGAATATTATCTTTAATATTACTTAATTTCACTAAAGTTAAAGTAGTTAAAAATTAAATTATATGAGCCTTACTATCCTTTTTGAAGATGAATATATAATTTGTGTCTCTAAACCCAATAATGTTGTTGTACACCATGCACACCATTCACGAAATGTTTCAGATGAAGACTCATTATTGCAGTTATTATTTAAACAATTTGAGCATAAATTTTATCCAATACATCGTTTAGATAGAAAAACATCTGGAATTATGCTGTTAGCTAAAGAAACCAAGCATGTATCTAAGTTTCAAGAATTATTTACTAATAATGAGATTCAAAAAACATATTATGGAATTGTAAGAGGGCATTCTCCAGAAGCTGAAATTATAAACTCTCCTGTAAAAGGAAGAGATGCTAATGTTTACAAAGAGGCTGAAACTCATTTAAAAACAGTTCATAAGGTTATTTTAGATATTCCAGTAAAGCCTTACGAAACATCTAGATATAGTTTAGTAGAAATGAAACCGACAACAGGAAGGTTACATCAGCTACGTATTCATATGAACAAAATAAGTCATCCTCTTATAGGTGACCCAAAATATGGTGATAAAAACCATAATATAATGTTTCAAGAAAACTTTAATTGTGAAAATATGTTTTTACATGCGCATTCACTTGATTTTACACATCCGTTTTCAAATGAAAAATTATTAATAAAAAGCAATTTTACAGATGATTGGAATACTGTTTTTAAGAAATTTGAATGGAATATTTAAAATAAGCACAAAAAAAGAGGTTGACATTGTCAACCTCTTTTTTTTGTAATAAAATATATTAATTATATTTCTTTAAAAATAGCATGCATTAAACGTTTCTTATCGTTAATACTTTCTTCTAAAGAAATCATCGTTTCAGTACGATTAACACCATTAATATCATCAATTAAATAAATAATATCTTTTGCATCATTAGTGCTCTTTGCTCTTACCTTACAAAATATATTATATTTACCCGCAGTTACATAGGCCACAGTTACATTTGGTATTAGTCGTAAACTATCTAAAACGTGTTGGGTCATAGATGTTTTCTCTAAATACACACCAATATGGGCTATAAAAGTATATCCCATTTTATCATAATTCAACGTTAATGTTGAACCTTGAATTATACCTTCATCTTCCATTTTTTTAACACGAACATGTATAGTACCAGCAGATACTAACAGTTTTTTTGCAATGTCTGTAAATGGGGTACGCGCATTTTCAATTAAAATGTCTAAAATTTGATGATCAATCTCATCTAGTACAAACTTCTTCATTCTTTTATTTTCTTCAAGTAATATTGCTAAAATATGATTTTTTTCTAATTTCTGAAGGGTTTTATTAATAAATATTCAGTTTTTCGGATTATTTGTTAAATTCTTTATGAGCTAAGTATTCAGATAAATCGCCTTCTTTTTCCTTAGTTAAAATCAGTGCAAATTTACTATTTTCTAATTTCTCAACATACTGATATGCGACATCTTTTTCATTATTTTTTGCTCTATAAATAACATCATAGAAGTTCTTGATATTGTTTGGAATAGATAAATAATCTGAGTAATTTTTAAAACTTTTTGATGCCGATATATGATAAATTCCTTGTAAAAGCGCGTAGAAATTATATTTCCTTACCATCTCACGATCGTAATCATTCGGATAATGACCTGCTTCTATTAAAACTGTATTGTATCCTAACTTCTGAAAGTTATCTCCTGTAGCTGTTGGATAAAATTCATCGGTATAACGACCAATATAATTTGGTATTATTTGTTGCAATAATTCGTTCATTGAAATAATTACATTCATCGTTTCTTTACGACCATTTGTAATATTACGCGTTTCTTCTTCTGAAGGTGCTAAAAACGAAATAGTCGCAGGATTTTCAGTACCTTCTACTCCAAAAATAGTTCTTTGGTCATGTAGGTTAAAACAGAAATCTGGCTTAAATTCATCTAATATTTCTCGTAATAATTTACTCTCTTTAGCACTCAAATCAACAGCATCCCTATTCAAATCAACTCCATTTGCATTAATTCGAGTGTAGGCCTCTGCCCCATCAGGATTTAACATCGGAATAATTGTAATAGCACAATTATTTAAAATTGAGCTAACAATATCATTCTTTGCGTAAAGTTTAAGAAAGTTTAAGAAATCAAATACAGCTTTGGTTCCGGTACTTTCATTACCGTGCATTTGACTCCAAATAAGTATTTTCTTTTTTCCGTTACCTAACTTAAGACGATAAATTTCTCTATCTTCTTCAGATAAACCTATTACTTCAGAATTAACATTTGATTCTAAATCAGCATAAAGAGGCTTAATATCTTTTAAAGTAATATACCTACCTGTTATTTTTTCTTCTTTTATTTTAGAATAACTATTTTCTAAAAAAACGGTATTTAATAAACTCATATTTATAAGGTAAACCAATCAGCAATTAATTTCTTTTCTATGGGCTCTGAATTAATATGAGAATAATCATTCTTAATTACATCATATTTATAATCTTTTGACCATTCTTCAATATTTTTAGTTAAAGTTTTTAATGAATTACATATAAACTCTACTTCTTTATTTGTAATTGTTGGATGTACAGATAAACGAACCCATCCAGGTTTTTCAGTATTACATCCTTCCGAAATTTGATCTTTTATTTTGTTTGAGGTGCTAAAATCTACATTTAATAAAAAATGACCGTAAGTTCCAGCACAAGAACAACCACCTCTAGTTTGAATTCCGAAACGATCATTCAATAATTTAACAACTAAATTAAAATGATACTTTTCATAATAAAAAGAGAAAATACTTAACCTATCTTTATGGTTTGGGGCTAATATTTTTACGCCTTCAAGATTTTCTAAACAATTAAAAATAGTTGGATTAATTTCATCTTCACGTTGTTTCATCTTATCAGTACCCATTTGGTTTTTTAACTGAATAGATAATGCAATTTTTATAGTTTGTAAAAATGCAGGTGTACCTCCATCTTCACGTGTTTCAACATCGTCAAAATAATCATGGCCTCCCCAAGGGTTTGTATAACTTACAGTACCTCCTCCTGGGTTATCAGGAACCATATTCTTATATAATTTTTTATTAAAAATTAAAACACCTGAACTTCCTGGACCGCCTAAAAATTTATGTGGAGAAAAGAAAATCGCATCTAAATATTCACCTTCTTTTTCTGGATGCATGTTCATATCAACATAAGGTGCTGAACAAGCGAAATCTACAAAACATAAGCCTCCATATTTATGAATTAATGAGGCTACTTTATGATAATCCGTTTTTATACCTGTTACATTAGAGCCTGCAACGATTGAAGCTATTTTTATAGGTCTGTCTAAATATTTTTTTATAGTTTCTTCAAACATTTCTAAACAAACTAATCCAGCTTCATTACATGGTACCACAGCAACATCAGCAATAGTTTCTATCCATGAAGTTTGATTAGAGTGATGCTCCATATGACTAACAAAAACAATAGGTCGTTTTTCTTCTGGAATTTGTGTATGTTCTTTTAAATTTTCAGAAACTTTTAACCCTAAAATTCGTTGAAATTTATTTACAACTCCTGTCATTCCAGAGCCTTCAGTTATTAATATATCATCTTTTGATGCATTAACGTGCTGCTTAATAATATTTCTAGCTTCATGATATGCTAATGTCATAGCTGCTCCTGATGTTGAAGTTTCAGTATGTGTATTAGCTACGAATGGTCCAAACTTATTTAATAACTGATTTTCAATTGGCATGTATAATCTACCACTTGCGGTCCAATCGGTATATATCATTTTTTGCTCACCATATGGTGATTGATATGTTTGATTAACTCCAACAATGTTTTTTTTAAACGTATCAAAATACTGTTCTAAATTTATCATCTGGTATTGTTTATGTAGTCTAAAATTAAAGTTATACAAAGAGGCATGCTAAATATTTGTAATATAAACTTATTTCTAATTGCTGTTTATTAAAGCCTAAATTTACCTCCTATTAAAATAGTATTCTCAAAAAAGTAAAAACTTTGCGAAGCACTATCTACAGGGCTAACAGATGTTTTAATATCTGGCATATATATATACCCTCCTTTAAGATCTGCTTGTATAAAAAAGTGTTTCAAAAAAGTAATATTTACCCCAGCTCCAATAGATGCGCCATAACCTGATAAATGAAAGTTATCATGCCTTTCTTTACCTAGTAGCGTTGTATCTGTTCTTGGATATAAAACTCCAACTCCAAATCCTTCAGTTAAGTTAATTTGTAAGTTTTCTAAATCTAGTCCAAACCAACGACTAACATCATCAAAACGTTTTAATTCAATATTTACATAATTTAATCCATCGGTATGTTCAAAACGTAAAAAATCTTCAGCTAGCTTTATACTTTCACCATTATATGTACCATCATATTTAGAATTACCTATATTAATATTTCCTTTAACAGCTACGTCTTGATCATTTATCATTACATATTTCATATGATCGACACCAATAGAAATAGTATAATTTTCTTTAAAGAAATAACCAATTCTATAATTATTTTGAGGAATAGTTACTCTACCTGGATTAAAATAATCATTAAATGAAAATTTTGTTTGTCTATCTTGTGCTTTTACATTAGATAACGTAAAATCATAATTTTCTCCTTTAAAATGGATATCAGAATCAGTATAACTAGCCCAATTCCATCCCCAATACACGAAAAACTTTCCTTTATTGGTAACTTTCTTTTTTTGAACTTCGTTTTCTAGTTCCTGTCCTACCATTATTGATGTTGCTAACAACAACATTAATAAACTGATTGCTCTTACTTTCAATTTTCTTATTTTATTATTTGTTCAATTTCTGTTATAAATCGTTCTGCAAGTGTATCTGCATTTTCTTGACTTGTACTTTCTGTATAAATTCTAATAATTGGTTCGGTATTAGATTTACGTAAATGTACCCACTCATTTTCAAAATCAATTTTTACACCGTCAATTACATTAACATCTTCGTCTTTATATTTAGAAGCCATTGTTTCTAAAATTTCATCAACATTAATTTGCGGTGTTAATTGTATTTTATTTTTACTCATAAAGTAACTCGGATATGAATCTCTTAATGCTTTACAAGACATTTTTTTATGCGCTAAATGAGATAAAAATAAAGCAACACCTACTAATGAATCACGACCATAATGAGATTCTGGATAAATAATACCTCCATTTCCTTCACCACCAATAACAGTATCAGTGTCTTTCATCATTTGTACAACGTTTACTTCACCAACAGCAGAAGCTGTATAAGTTCCTCCATGTTTTTCTGTTACATCACGTAATGCTCTTGAAGATGATAAGTTAGAAACTGTATTTCCGCCTCCTAGTCTTCCTAAAACATAATCAGCACAAGCAACTAAGGTGTATTCTTCACCAAACATAGAGCCATCTTCAGATATTAACGCTAAACGATCAACATCAGGATCAACAACAATACCTAAATCAGCTTTTTTCTTTACTACTAATTTAGAAATATCAGTTAAATTTTCCTTTAAAGGTTCAGGGTTGTGAGGAAATTGACCATTTGGTTCACAATACAACTCAACACATTTAACACCTAATTCTTTTAACAACGCAGGAATAAAAATTCCTCCTGTAGAATTAACACCATCAACAACTACTTTAAACTTTGCTTTTTTAATAGCTTTTACATCTACTAAATCTAACTTTAAAACTTCTTTAATGTGTTTTTTTAAATATTTTTTATTTTTTCTATAACTTCCTAAATCGTCAACTTCTGCAAACTCAAAATTTTCATTGTCTGCTAATTTTAAAATTTCTTCACCATCAGCACCATTTAAAAACTCTCCTTTTTCATTCAATAATTTTAAAGCATTCCATTCTTTAGGATTATGAGAAGCTGTTAAAATAATTCCACCATCTGCTTTTTCTAGCGGTACTGCAACTTCAACTGTAGGTGTTGTAGATAAACCTAAATCAATTACATTAATACCTAAACCAACTAAAGTATTTGCTACCAAATTACTTATCATTTTACCAGAAATACGAGCATCTCTACCAATAACTACTTTTATCTTCTTAGCTTCTGGATTTCTTTTTATTATGAATGCTCCGTAGGCTGCTGCAAATTTAACTGCATCAACAGGTGTAAGGTTTTCACCTGTGTTACCTCCTATTGTTCCTCTAATTCCTGAAATAGATTTTATAAGTGTCATAGTATGTTCTAAATTTTAATACAAATATAATGGTAATAAAGAAATTAATGGTGGATCACCATAATTTTAACTGTAACATTAGTTACATAAAAAACATAAAAAAACCGCTACTTGAGTAGCGGTTTTAAAAGTATATGATTTCAGGAAATTATTTCCCTTCCATTTTTCTTTTTAATTCAGCTAATCCACCAATATCTCCTAAAGTAGTTTTTTCTACATCAGCAGCTTTTTTAGCAGCAACTTTAATGTTTCTCTTTTCTTCTTCTCTAAAGATAGAAGTATGAGAAGCAACAATTCTACGGTATTCTTTACTAAATTCAGTAACGATGAACTGTACAGTATCACCTTTTTCTAATTTAGTACCGTCTTCTTTCTCTAAGAAACGAGTTGGAGCAAATGCTTCGATTTCATCAGTAAAAGTTACTGTTGCACCTTTATCATTTTTCTCTTTGATCGTACCTTCATGAGTAGAACCGATTGCATACGTAGCTTCATGAGCATCCCAAGGGTTATCTTGAGTTTGCTTGTGACCTAAGTTTAACTTTCTGTTCTCAACATCTAATTCTAATACTTGAACATCTAATTTATCACCAACAGTTACGAAATCTGATGGGTGCTTAATTTTCTTAGTCCAAGATAAATCAGAGATATACACTAATCCGTCAATTCCTTCTTCTAACTCTACGAATACACCAAAGTTAGTGTAGTTACGTACAGTACCAGAATGAGTTGAACCTACAGGGTACTTAGTAGTAATATCTGTCCAAGGATCAGGATGTAATTGCTTCATACCTAATGACATTTTACGATCTTCACGATCTAATGTTAAGATTTGAGCTTCTACTTCGTCACCAACTTTTACGAAATCTTGAGCAGAACGTAAATGAGTAGACCAAGACATTTCAGAAACGTGAATTAATCCTTCAACACCTTCTTCAACTTCTACGAATGCACCATAATCAGCTAAAACAACAACTTTTCCTTTTACTTTATCTCCAACTTTTAAGTCAGTATTTAAAGCTTCCCAAGGATGAGCAGATAATTGTTTTAAACCTAATTGGATTCTAGATTTGTTATCATCAAAGTCTAAAATTACAACGTTTAATTTCTGATCTAATTCAACAACCTCATTTGGATGGTTGATACGAGACCAAGATAAATCAGTAATGTGTACTAATCCGTCAACACCACCTAAATCAACAAAGACACCATAAGAAGTAATGTTTTTAACAACACCTTCTAATACTTGTCCTTTTTCTAATTGACCGATAATTTCACGTTTTTGATCTTCTAAATCAGCTTCAATTAACGCTTTATGAGATACTACTACGTTTTTAAATTCGTGGTTGATTTTCACAACTTTGAATTCCATAGTTTTTTCTACATACTGATCGTAATCTCTAATAGGCTTCACATCAATTTGAGAACCTGGTAAGAATGCTTCAATACCAAATACATCAACGATCATACCTCCACGAGTTCTACACTTAACAAAACCGTTAACGATTTCACCAGTTTCATGTGCATTGTTAACACGTTCCCATGCTTTAATTACACGCGCTTTTTTGTGAGATAATACTAATTGACCAGAAGCATCTTCTCTTTTGTCAACTAATACTTCTACTGTATCACCAACAGTTAAACCTGGGTTATAACGAAATTCGTTTAAAGAAATTACTCCTTCTGATTTAGAGTTGATATCAATAATCGCATCTCTTTCAGTAATTCTTGTTACTAAACCTTCGATTACATCACGTTCGTTAACGAAACCTACTGTACCTTCTAAAGCTTGTTCGAATTCTTTTAATTTAGATTCATCAACTTCATCAATACCTTCTTCGTATTTATGCCAATTAAATGTTGCTAAAAATTCTGCTGGGTTTACTGTTACTGCCTCAGCAGCTGTGTTTTTTTCTTCAGACATGTCTGAACTAGTTTTTGTATCTTTTTGTTAGCCAGATTATTAACAACACTAACGCAAAGAGAAATTAAACTTATATAAATTTGTTTTTCACCTTTTATAAATCTGTTCTCGTAAAAAGGCGTGCAAATTTACGCTTTTTTATTTAAATAACCTATAAAGGTTATGATTTTAAGTAAGTTGAATATTTAAAAACAGTTAGTTTTCTACAAAATTATCCCAGCGCTTTAAATACTTTATAAACTTTTCACTTAAACCTTCTTTCTTAAGTAGCGTTTCAGAAACAGGTGTTTTAATTGGGGTGAAATTGGGATTATCTATAACTAACTTAGGAAAGTTATGATGTAATATTGCCGAAGTACCTATAGAAACAAAATCTACTCCAGCATCTAAAATTTTTTGAACCTCTACCCCATTGCTAATTTTTCCAGCAACAGTCCATTTTACATTTTTAAAATCTAAGTTTTTAAAATGCTCTAATAGTGTACTATTTTGATATTTTTCATCATGTGGTAACTTAAAACAATCCCATAAAGAGATATCTAAAAAATCTATATTTCCTTTATCTATTAGCTGTTTACAAACCCATTTAACTTCTTTAATATCCATTCCGAATCTTTCTGGAGATAACCGCACTCCAAGTAAGAATGATTTACCACAAGCTATTCTAATTGCGTCTACAATTTCAAATAACAAACGAGCTCTATTTTCTAGCGAGCCACCATATTCATCAGTTCTTTTATTTATTTCTGAACTTAAAAATTGCGTTAAAATATAGCCATGAGCTCCGTGAACTTCTACCCCATCATAACCACATTTTTTAGCACGAACAGCCGCAGCTATAAAATCATCTCTCAGCTGTTTTACTTCAGTTATAGAAAGAGCACGAGCATTATTTTCACTATTATCAGAAGGGCAAACAGGTCTTTCATCTAATAATTCTGAAGGAGAACGCATTCCTGCATGATGTAATTGAATTACAGCTAAGCTTCCTTCTTTTTTAATATTTGTTGTTAATCTTGTATGTCCTTGATTTAAACTATCATTAAAAATACCTAATTGCCCTGAAAATCCTTTTCCTATTTTCTGAACATGAGACGCGCAAGTCATAACTAAACCAAAACCTCCTTCAGCTCTCATTGTTAACCATTTAAATTCTTCTTCAGATAGTTCTCCATTCTCATGGCTTTGCCTATTAGTTAATGGAGCTAGCATAAATCTATTTTTCATAATAGATCCGCAAGAGAAAGTTATTTTTGAATTTGATTTTGTCATAGTATAATATTTAACAGAAAAACAGATGATAATTTAAAAAAGCAATATTTTTAATCTTTAATAAAATAGATTTATTTTTATTGGTTTTTCTCTAAACAAAACTAATTGAATAAAATTTAGATAGTGCTATTTCTATCATAAATATAGAGGTATAAACAGTATAATCTACTGTCCGTTTTTTATAAACTGAAATACAGGTTTTAAACTTTCAGTAGGATTTTCTTCCATTGGTGTATGTCCTGTATTTTTTAATATCGTTAAGGTGTTATTAGATAAGTCTTTCTGAAATTTATATGCATTTGATACTGGAATTAATAAATCATTTGCTCCCCAAAGGATAAGTGTTGGCTGCTTAATAAGGTTAATTTTAGTATATGAATTTGCTTTTATAAACATATTAAATCGATCTATAAAAGCCTGACGGTTACCTTTTCGCAATGTTAATTCAAAATATCTATCTATTAATTTATCTGTTACTTTTGCAGTATCAAAATAAACGTTTTTAATACTCGATTTCACTAAAAAACGTGGTGTAACAAAGGTAAATAGTTTGTTAACAATAGGTGCTTTTGCTAATTTAAAAGCTATCGGAACACTTTTAGATTTTAAAGGATATCCAGCAGCATCTATTAAAATTAATTTCTCTACCATTTTTGGTTGTTCTAAGCAGAAGTTCCAAGCTATTTGTCCTCCTAAAGAATTACCTGCTAATATGCATTTCTTAACACCTATCTTTTTTAAAAAACTATTTAAAAAATTTGTGTAATTTTTCATTGAATAATTACGATTAGGAAATGCACCGGTTAAACCATAAGCAGGAAGATCCATTCTGATAACTCTATTTGTTTTTTTAAACTATTGGTCCATGCATCAAAAGTATGTAAGCTCGACCCGGTTCCGTGAATAAGCACCAAAGGAATAGAATCGTTTATAGTACCTTCATCTCGATAATGCACGTCCATACCATTTATTGAAATGAATATTGAAGCTGCGTTGGTGTATTTTGTTTTCAATTCATTTAACGGAATATCACTATACCCAAAGAAGAGTATCACACTAATGATAATTAGTATTGAAACAATGAAAATAACCTTCATTATTTTTATCAGGTATTTCATTAGTTTATTATTTTTAAATGATAAATTTTATTAAAATAAAAATAAAGCAATGTGATTAACATTATAATTCGTTTTTAGCAGGTATTTGATCCATTGCTCGTTCTGCAATTGCTGTTATTGATAAAGAAGGGTTTACTCCAGGGTTTGCTGAAATCATAGAACCATCAATAACATACATGTTTTGATATCCGAAAACTTTATTGTTTTTATCTATTACTCCTTCCGAAGCATCTTCTCCCATTACTGCGCCTCCTAAAACATGCGCTGTTGACGGAATACCAGCAATTGTTTCTAGCACAAATGAAGTACTTACTCCGTTTATTGCTTTACTATACTCATCTACTAGTTTACGAGACTCTTTTATAAATGGACTCGGTTTTTTTCCTGTGCTAACTTTTGAGCTCATAAAACCCAAAAAATTTCTCTTAAATAATAGTGTACTGTCTAAAGTTTGCATAAAAAGAAGTACCACTGTTTTTTTTGCCCAACTATTCGTTACGTAAATTTTAAAATACTTCGTGGGTGATTTCACTAAAGACACAAATATCATTGTTAAGCGAGATAATACATTATTATTCGTAACATAAGGTAAATGCAAAAATTTCCATGCGTTAGAACCTTCTGCGTATCTAACTATCTCTAAATGGCTATTTTCATCGGTGTCTAGAATACTTCCTATAGCTACACCTTTCGAGTAATTTTTGTCTTTTTCGAGACCAGATACACTTACCAATGTTTCATTGTTAGTTCTTATATCCTGTCCTACTCTATTTGAAATGTTCGGCAATGAACTTTCTTTTAACTTTAGTAAAAGCTTTATAGTACCTAATACACCTCCAGAAAAAATAACAGCAGTGCTTTTAATTTTATTTTTCTTTGTAAAGAATTTTGTACTAGTTTTTAGTGCTATTTCATAGCCAGTAGCTCCATCTTCAGCATTTATAGGCTTTACATCATACACCTCATTCTCTGCTATTATTTGTGCTCCATACTTTTGAGCTAAATATAAATAGTTTTTATCTAAAGTATTTTTAGAATTATTTCTACAGCCTGTCATGCAGGCACCGCAAAAATTACAACCAGTTCTTTCAGGTCCCAAACCATTAAAATAAGGATCGGGTTTTGTTACATTTTCTTCTCCAAAATACACCGCTACGTTAGTTGCATCAAATTTATTTTTGATATTTAGTTTTTGAGCAACTTTTTTTAAACCTAAATCAGCATCAAATAATTTAGGGTTCTTTGCTGCTCCAAGCATTTTTAGAGCTTCGTTATAATAAGGTGTTAATTCATTCTCCCAGTCATTAAGTTTACTCCAGCTGCCAGTTTTAAAAAAGGTTGATTTAGGTATTGGTAATGTATTGGCGTAGACTAAAGAACCACCACCAACACCTGTTCCTGAAACGATTGCAACATGCCTAAAAATGGTTAATTTCATAATACCGAAAAATCGCAAACTAGGCATCCAAAGCCATTTCTTTAAATTCCAGTTTGTTTTAGGGAAATCTTTAGGTTTAAACCATTTTCCTTTTTCGATAACTAAAACCTTATAGCCTTTTTTTGATAATCGCAAAGCACTAACTGAACCTCCAAAACCACTTCCTACAATAACATAATCATATTCTTCTTTTAAATTCACTTATAACCATTTTAAGGATCTGGTTAAAAACAGATAACATTCGATAGCAAGTTAAAAGAATTTATAGTAAGAATCAAGCTGTTTTATTTCCAATATAAATTGAATTTATACGGCTATGCTTCTTTTGTTTCTGTTTTAAAAACCTTATCCCATAGTGCCGTATAAAATCCATAGTTTTTATTATTTAACTCATGGTGTTCTTTATGAAAAGCGTTCGTTGTAAAAATTAAAAAGAATCGCCTGCTTTTTTTTACATTTAAATGTGTGATTACTCCATAAAACCAATTAAAAATCAAAAAGAATATAAAACTATAAAGGTTAAAAGAAAATAAGATAGTTATTGTAGTTAGTAACAACCCAAAAAATATAGACTCCCAAGGAGACATGTAGTACAAACTAACAACATTAAATTTAACTGAATGCTCATGATGCTTAGCATGAATACTTTTTAAGTAACTAATCGTATGAGAAAGCCAATGTAGTACATACATTAAAAAATCCATTAACAAAAAAACTGCTATAAACGATACTAAAAAGTTATTATTAGAAAATACAATTATTCCTTTAGACCATAATAAATAACCAGGAATGGCTATTAAAATATTTATGCCTAATGTTAATAAAGAATAAAAAAACTCTTTTTTAGATGTGGTTGTTTGGTGCTTGAATGTATTATCCCAAATTTTACTTATAAGTATATTTAATATGTAAGAGACTATATTAGCTACTACCAATAGAGTGAAAAATATAAAAGGTTCTTTTAGATTCATTTAGGTTAGGATATGTTCTATATCTTTTTAGTATGAGTTTAATTGATTTATCAGTGTTTAAAAGTATGGTTAGTGAAAAATTGAAACAACTGATATATCTTTTGTTTAATTTATTTCTGTCAATAATCTTAATTGACTATGACACCAGTCAGTCTCTTTCTTTATTAAGTTGTCAATTTTTCTTTCATATTCAATTTCTGATAATTTTGAAATATTATACTCATGCTCAAAATTATTTCTGATTGAAGTGATTAAAGTTAAGTGAGCTTGTTTTGCTATTGTTGTTAAATCTGAATAAATTTCACCTTTATTAATTTGATTACAAATATTTTTAAATTTATAGAAAACATGAGTATAATCGCTTGAATCAAATAAATCGTCTCCCTTAAATACTAAAATACTTGTTGATTTTAAATTCTCTATATTCACATTGATTATTGTTTTTCTTGCTTTAACTAAATGTGAAGTCAAACAACTTGGCCAAGTAGGTTCAGGAGAATACCATAAAAGAGACCTTTCTAAAACTATAGTTATAAAATTAAGCAAAACATTATTATTAGAAGATTCTATTTTTAAATCAAAATTGTTCTCTAATTCTGATTTTTGATAGCAAAATAAGTTAATTAGTTTTAAGTGAGGTTTAAATAATTTGAATTTAGAATTTTCTAAAAACCATTTTAAAACTTCTGATTTTGAATCAAAAGATATACACAGATAAAATAATCGTATAATATCATTTCTTACTGCCCATGGATAGTTTAAATTAATATCAGGTATGTAAATGCTAACCCAACTATACCTTTTTATTAATGTATGTTTCTCTATATTCAAATATGACCAATCCGAAACATTATATTTTTCTATTAATTCACTTAGCATAGAAATTGATAAGATTTTTTATTATTACCATATTTAAACAGTAGTATTTACCCAACCTCTTTAATATCAACCTTAAAAAGGTTGTCAAAAATATCAAATATTGTTTGTGCATCTTTTTTACGAACTGCAATAGTGTATTGGCAATCCATTTCTAATTTTTGTGCAATAATATTTAAGTTTCGCTCTTTTACAACACGCTGTACTTTATTCATCATATCGTAACCAAAAGATAAAACATATTCAACATCAATTGTTTTCTCTTTAATTTCAGATGCTTCTAAAGCATATTGGGCAGAAGTACGATAGGCGTTTATTAATCCTCCTACCCCTAGTTTTGTACCGCCAAAATAACGCACAGAAACGATTAAAACATTGGTAACATCAAAAGCTTGTATTTGTCCGTAAATAGGCATTCCAGCAGAATTACTAGGCTCACCATCGTCATTTGCTCGAAATCGAATTTTATCGGTACCAAATTGCCATGCATAACAAAAATGACGGGCAGAATGGTGTTTCTTTTTTAAACCTTCTATAGCTTCTTTAACTTCTTCTTCTGTAAATACAGGAAAAGCATAACCAAAAAATTTACTATTTCTGTCTTTAAACAATGTTTCCTCAGAAGGAACATCAATTGTTTTATATGTGTCTTTTATTTCACTCATTATGCCGAAGCTACTAATAAAATACTAATTATTGCTAAACCTATACCAATCCAATTCTTTTTAATCAATTTTTCCTTAAATAATAGCAGTGCAAAAACAGTAGTTAAAATAACAACAGATACGTTGTTAATAGTAAATAATGTTGAGCTTTCTAAGCCTTCTGTTTGTAATGCTTTTAATAAAAATTCCATTGAATAATAATTCGGAATTCCCAAAGCGATTCCCCCTACAACATTCTTCCATTCAAAATTAATCTTTCCTTTAATTATTTGAATTACCATAAATGATAATCCAAAAACAAAAGCACATCCGAAAATAGTAGCTAAAAACATAGGAACAGTTTCATTAGAAACATAGGTAGTCTCTACATATTTCAAGCCTGTATCAATACAACCAGACCCTAAAAATAATAACAATGGAAATAGTAAATTTTTTAATTTAACAGGCGTAACATCACTCTTTGCTGATGATAAATACACTGCGACTAACGCCATTAAAATCCCACTAATTTTCACAAACCCAACACTTTCATTATATACAATAATTCCAAAAATAATCGGAATAACAACCGACATTTTCCCTGCAACTGAAGCTACTGAAAGTCCGTTTCTTTGTGCTGTAATACCCATTACATTAAATATAGTAATGAATAAAAAGCCTAAGCAAAAAGCGCCAAAAAACCAAGGTTGTTTCGGAACTTCTACAATACTTAAAGATATATTAGATGTAAATAAACCAAAAGATAGTGCTATAGCATAGTTTATAACAATGGCCTGTGAAGTGTTAATTTTAAAAACATCAAAAAATTTAAAAATTACAAATAGTAAACTTGAAACTAAAACACTTAACATCAAGTAAACCATGTTAAAACTCTTTTCTATTTAATAAACTAACTACATCTTCTTTTCCTGGAACTAAATTCCACACGTGTATATCTAATGCTTTTGCAGCATCAGTATTTTCTTTTAAATCATCAACAAAAATTGTTTCAGAAGCTTTTAAATTATTTTCACTCAATACAAATTCATAAATATTTGTATTTGGTTTTCTAAAATTTATTTCATGAGATAAATAAAATTGCTCAAAACAGTTTTTAAATTCACCATATAAATCAGCTCCCCAATTATTCTGAATCCATGAAATGTGTAAATCGTTAGTATTACTTAATAAAAACAACCTGTAATTACCTGAAGCAGCTAATTCTTTTAAAAATTTTAATCGGTGCTTTGGGAAATCTAATAAAATAGCGTTCCAAGCATTTATTAAGTCTTCACTACTTAATTGCGGAAACTTAGTTTTATAAAAACCTACAAACTCATCAGTAGTAATTAAACCCATTTCATATTTATAATAGGTTTCGATCATGTCTTGAGAAACATTTGTTACTCCTAACTTCGCTAATTCTTTATAAGTTGCTTCTTTATCTAAATTGATGAAAATATCACCAAAATCGAAAATAATATTCTTAATCATTTATATATGTTTTTAATACATCTCCCTCGATGTTTTCTTCCTTTTCTAATTTACCTTTTAAAATAGGCCCTACTACTCCACTACCAAACACTATTTTACCTACAAAAATTTTAGCTTCATCCCATAAATTAGCATCTACAAATGTTTGTAATGTTTGCGTACCCCCTTCAATAATTACTGATTGAATGCTATGTTTTTGTAATACTTCGCAAATTTGTTCCGCTACGCGGGATGAAAAATCTATTTGCTCAAAAATTAGTTCTCGACTATGCTCAAACTGAGAATCATTTATTGTTGATTCTTCACTATTATTTCTTTTTTCAGTTATAACAATTGTCTTTACACTTTTATCAAAAACAGTTGCATTTCCTGGAATTCGTTCGTTTTTATCTAATACTATTCTAATAGGATTATTACCAGTCCAATTACGAACTGTTAATGAAGGATTATCTGCAATTACAGTATTTGTACCTACTAAAATTGCATGTTCTTCACTTCGCCATTTATGAACTAATTGTTGTGAATATTTATTCGAAATCCAAACAGGTTTTTGTTCATCCTTTGTTATCGGAGCTACATATCCATCAGTAGTTTCTGCCCATTTAAGTATAATATAAGGGCGTTTTTTATTTTGAACCGTAAAAAAACGTTTATGATGTTTTTTACATTCATTTTCAAGAATCCCCACTACTACGTTTATTCCTGCTTTTTTTAAACGTTCAATTCCTTTACCAGCAACCAAACTATTTGTATCTACACAACCAATTACAACGTTTGGTATATTATTCTTTACAATTAAATCGGCACATGGTGGTGTTTTACCAAAATGTGAGCAAGGTTCTAATGTTACATAAATTGTTGCTTGCTTTAATAACTCTTTATCTTTTACTGAATTTATAGCATTTACTTCTGCATGACTACCACCGTAAGGATTCGTATAACCTTCTCCTATAATTTTATTGTCGTATAAAACAACAGCTCCTACAGAAGGGTTCGGACGCGCAGTTCCAATACCATTACTAGCTAATTCTAAACAGCGTTTTATATATTTTTCGTGGTTCAAAAGAATTATAATTTAATTTTAATATCTTCAGTTTTATCAATAGCATACACATCAGAAAACCCTAAAACCTTATATTTTAAATCTCCTTTAAATTGAACTTTAACACTTTTATTTAATATTGAGTTAATTAAACCTCCTAAAAATCCATTTTTATTATTACCAAATATTTTATTCGCAGGTATTGAAACTTTTAAAGGAATACTAAATTCTTTACGAGCAGGAACCTTAAATTCTTCTGACGAAACTTGAGCAACTTCCACTCCATTTACAATTACCTTAATTTCATCTGTAGCTAATTTACCTCCAATATCATTCGGATTTTTAAAAAATGCATTTGCTTTTAACTGAATAGTATCTAATGCTACAGATATAATTTTAACATCATCAACTTTTATAAATATTGGCTTCTTTTTTACAGAACAGCTAACAATAAATAACACAGCGATAAAAAACATTAAATTCTTCATATAGATTCTTATTTTTTAGGTAATTTGCGGTACAAAAATAAGGTATTCCTATGACTACTTCTGATTTTATTATTCGAGAAATAAAACCTAGTGATAATGAGCAACTAGCACAGGTTATAAGAACTGTTCTTATTGAATTTGGTGCTCCTAAAGTTGGTACTGCTTATGAAGATAAAGCTACTGACGAAATGTTTGAAACTTACCAAGAAGAAAACACTGCTTATTTTGTAATAGAGCACCTAAACAAAGTAGTTGGCGGTGTTGGTTTTGCTGAATTAAATAGTTTTGAAGGCAAAATTTGTGAACTTCAAAAAATGTATTTCTTACCTATTACGAGAGGAAAAGGACTGGGAAGTAAATTAATTAATTTCTGTTTATCTAAAGCAAAAGAACAAGGTTATAAGCAGTGTTATTTAGAAACCATGCCTTACATGGATGCTGCACGAGCTTTGTATGCTAAAAATGGATTCATAAACTTAGATAAACCAATGGGAAACACAGGGCATTACTCTTGTAATGTTTGGATGCTTAAAGATTTGTAGAAATAAAAAAGCTATGATGATACCAATATTACTATTATTTAATATTAAGAAAGGCTTAATCAAGTTTGAAGAAAAATATATTGATGAGCTTTACAGAGAAAGTTTTATTACATCTGTTTTTTATGGAATAATTCTTTCGTTTCAACAAGATTTATTCAATAAGACTGAAAATTTAATTCTCAATATTTTTCTGTTTATAATCAGTATCTGTTTATTACTTTTATTAGCTATTTTGTTTAGTTACTTTACATATAAAATGATTGTTTTTTTTAAAGGTGAAATTTACTATGAAGAAACATTTTCTTTACTTGTTTATTCTTATTTCCCTATGTTTCTACTTTCTTTATTGATGTTTTTTTTGAAAAACCCCGATTTAGAACATTTTGATTTTAACACGATTCATTTTAGAAATTTAATAACTATTTTGATTAGTTTTATTTCTTTTAGAATATTATTTAAAGGTTTGAAAAGAATATGTAAAATTAGCTTTGTAAAAACAGTTATAGTTACGCTACCTATTTTATTAATACCTACTATTTTTTTTATTTATATAATATATTTATATAGTTTTAATTAAAAAGGGATGATTTTATTTAAAAACAAGATTATGAAAAAATTTATTTTCAGTTTCTTCTGTTTTATACTTCTACAAAAACCAACGTACAATCCTTTTGATAATCAATTTAAGATTGAAGAATCTTATTTCAAAAAAGATAAACTAGATACTATCTGGGATACTTGTGGGTATTATGCTTTAGTTAAGAAAGAAAAAAGATATACTGTTGAATATATTTATCTTTCTGATGATTTTTTAGCTAAAGGTTTTTCTTTCAATCTTGATACTCTAAAATTAAATAGTAAATATTCTCTTAAAAAGAGAGACTCAATTAGTAGTATTTCTTTTAACCCTGAAAATTTAAATATTGCGTTGAAAAAATTCAACTATAAATTTCATAAACAAATTCGTAATCATGTATTACTTATTAATTTAAAAAATAACCAAATAGATACTTCTGTAATTTATTCAAACAGCACTGATTATATTAATTTCTATAGAAAATTAAGTTACTATAATGAAAAGCCCTAAATTTATGACACTCAAAAACTACAAAATATATTTCACAGAGCAATTATCATCAATTTATCCTCAAACAGAAATAGATACTTTTTTCTATTATTTAATTGAGGAGTATATCGATTTACAACGAATTGATTTAATAATGCAGCCTGATTTTGAAATAAATTTTGAAAAGGAATTGCTTTTTAATAACGCTATAAAAAGACTTCAAAAAGAAGAACCAATACAATATATTATAGGAAATACTGAATTCTATGGTTTACCTTTCTTAGTTGATGAAAATACTTTAATCCCAAGACCTGAAACAGAAGAATTAGTAGAATGGATTATAAACGAAGTTAATTCTGAAGTTAAAATAAACATCCTTGATATCGGAACAGGAACTGGTTGTATTCCTATTTCACTGAAAAAAAAATTACAAAATGCAACTGTTTCAGCAGTTGATGTTTCTATAAATGCTTTAAAAAAGGCAACGGAAAATGCAACATTAAACAGTGTTGAAATTAATTTTATTGAACAAGACATTTTAAAAACAACTAGTTTAAACGTTATTGCGAGTAAAACGAAGCTGTTTTCTATAGAAAAAGAGAGTACTTCGTTGAAAATTCCTCGTAATGACCTGAAATTTGATATAATTGTTTCAAATCCACCTTATGTTAGAGAATTAGAAAAAGCTGAAATAAAAAATAATGTTTTAGAAAACGAACCACATTTAGCGTTGTTTGTTGAGGATAATAATCCGCTTATCTTTTATGATAAAATTGCTGACTTAGCAAAAAATCATCTTACTAAAGATGGATATTTATTCTTTGAAATCAATCAATACTTAGGAAAAGAGACTGTTGATATGTTAAAGAAAAAAGGGTTTACAAATATTGAATTACGTAAAGATTTTTCGGGTAACGATCGAATGATTAAAGCTTCATTATAAGTATTTAATCAAATCACTCTTCTACTCAATTTAAATAGAAAAAAAACATAAAACCTTCTCAAAATGAGAAGATTTTATGTTTTTACTTCAATTTACATAATAAATTGACAACCAACTTGTGATATTTTTTACTCTGTAGGAGGAACCAAAATACAAGCTGAATGATTTTCTGTAATAGATTCTAATCCGTAATTATACTTTAACATTTTTTCAGAAGATCGAAGTGAACCATTTACCCATCCTTGCATGTCAGACCAAGTTTCATTACAGGTAAAAATATCTTCATTATGTAATGGTTTTGTCATTCGAGAAATAACTTCTCTATCGTTAGTATTAAGCCCCCATTGATGATACGCATGAGGGAAATCATTTTCCCCGTCCCATGAGCGATAACTTGTTAATACAGGTTCAGGTACATAATGTGTGTTAAACAAACTTTTAATTTGTTTTATGGCTTCTACTACTACTTTTTTTGAAGCAGGAAATAGGGTTTGTGGTTTTTTAGAATGTTCTTTTTGCAAAGGGCTGTCAAATTTCTCACCTACATTTTGTAATCCTTGCCAGAAAATAGTATTCGTAAAATCACAATAAATAGTTAATGCTGCTGGCTTACCTTTATTTGGAGCTCCAGGTTCTGTTTGTACCGTATAAAAAGGATAAATAGAATTAATAGGTAAATCAGCAAATGAAGGACCTGCTAATACTAAAGGTTGCCCTGTAGAACCGTCTGCCCACCAAGGTCTATCAAAATAAAGATTGATTTTTAGCAAACTCATAGGTTGAATAGAATTAATATCTTTCCAAAATGTTCTTGAATTTTTATTAATATTCATCAATGGAGAGGCTGCAAATAACAAAGACATCGCTTTACTTGGAATTGCAAGAATAACTTGTTTGGCATCCATAATAGATGTCTTAGTATCTTGTTCAAAAACGTATGCTGAATTACCTTTTTCAGCGATACTTAAATTTACTTTATAAGTTCCTTTTTTACCATTAACCGTATTTACATTGATTCCTGTATGAATCACACCTCCTAGCTTGGTTACTTCATCTTCTAGTTTACGTATTAAGGAACTGAACCCACGTTTTAAAGTGAAATATTGTGGGTTTTCTGGGAAGTCTTCCAAAATTTGCCAAGCTGCACCAGCATTTGGTAATCCTTGAAAAGGACCACGAAAACCAAGTACTTCGGTTAACATCATAAGACATTCTTCTGAATATCCCATGCTTCTTATTAAACCACCAAGTTGCCATTTATAAAGAGGAATTCCAGCCCACTTAAAATCAAGCCTAAATGTTTGCCAAAACTCAGGAGTAGGTTTTGTTGGTACATTTTCGATTCCATTTACATTAAGAATTCTTTGATAAATTACCCCTAAAATTGCACCAGGACTTTGATTTTGTTCTGCAGGTTCGAGGTCATATAATTCACCCCAAATAGCATTATTATTCTCTTCAGATTCAGCGACTGTAAAACTATGGCCTCTAAAAAAATACCTATTGGTTGTCATTGGAAAGTAAACCGCATCTTTACATAATCCAAGCGCAGTGAAAAGCGACATCAATTCGGTCATTGAATCTTCAAAACGCATTCCTCCTTCCTCTTCTTTTACTATAGATTTTTTAGTATCATAAGGATCTTTAATAGCAACCAAATCGGAGTCGAGCCTACCACCTGTACGGTTTAAACGATCAAGAATAACAACCTTTCTTTTGCTATCTTGTTGAAGAAGTCTATAAGCAGTATATAAACCTGAAACACCTGCCCCTACAATTAACACATCTGTATTAGTTGTAAGTATTGAATCTGTTTTCATAAGTAATATTGTTTAAATTATTTGTGATTGTTAGTGTAGCCATTTGAATTGCTACATATTTTTGAATTAAGTTATCCTTATCCACGACGAGAATGTCCCATTGGGCAAACTACAGAACCAGTTTCTTTACTTACTTCATCCGGAGCATCCATTGGTAGCTCAATCGATTTAAAACGCTTGTTTAGCGGAATGTCCTTTTCGCGTCGTAACGTATTAACTTGAATATGCGGCCACAACGTCGTGCCTCCAGTTGAACCAAACATAAACTCAAAATCTACAATTTGCTCATATTGTAGTTGCTCAATAATATTCCCTGTTTCTTCGTCAACAATCTCTTCTAACCACATACGATAACGCATTCTAGTTACTTTACAATAACGATCAATCATTACGTTATTTATTGTACCACCTTGAAGACCTGTCTCATGAAACGTATCTAACTCGATCATATCATATTTCTTAAACTCCAATCCTTCGTTAGCATCACTCAACTTCAAATTTGGCTGAACTGTAAATGGAAACTTAGCACCAAAATCATCATAATTAAAAATACTTTCAAAATAAGCACGTCCACTATTAACACCACCATCTTCTTGCTCTTCACGAGGTAACTCAGTCCATGCTGGCTTCTCGCGAGATCCTTGAATTAAATCTTTCTCGGGGTTAATACCCATACTTGGCGATACTGCCAGATATTGTTGTTCCCAAAGATTTGCTATATGAGGAGCACTATCTTTTCCCGACTCTTTTATATTACCCGTCAAATGAATGGTTGTACCATGTGGAATTACACCTGATCGCGAAATTTGATATGGAGGTACATACTGTGGTCCAAGTTCGCCAGGTCCCATTACAGGCTCACCACCATCAGTTTCTATCGATTCTTCATCGGATGTATGCTTAAACATCGTTGGCGGGTTTTGATACGGACTATCAGAACGCCAAGGCATCTCGTGGTCGCCCAGCCAGAGGTACATACCATTTTCAAAATGTTGAAGACCTCCTTCATTATCTACGATTGCTGTTTCATATTTAACGGCAGCATTAAACTGCTCATTCGATCCTGCACGGTTACGAACTGGTGCGTTCACCTTTGTGAACTTCAGCTGCTCTCTATATTCCTGAGATTTAAAATGGAAAACACCAAAGATAGTCTCTGAAGATGTTCCTGGTGAAGGCATAGGAGTGGTATGTAACCCAGTAGGGCCACCCTTCCAATTAACCCATGTACCATGGAGTTTAGATAAAATACCGAACTGTGAATCTGTTGGAAGCCCTTCCTCCCATTCTTTATAAGGTTTCACTGATGATTTTTGTGGATTTTTCATTTTGTTAGTTGTTAGTTTATAACTGGTTACTTTATAATAATTAATTTATTTTGTTCATTTGTTGTAATAAAATACGCCTCTGAAAATTATGTTCAGATTATATCCATTTTCGGAAATTCAGTAATAACTACACTTAAATCTTCGAATGATTTTCATGAGTTTTCTTTATGTAATTTCACGAAAAAGCAAGTTGAGTTGTCCTTAATACATTAAAAATCAACTCATAATATTACCGTTCACTTTATGAACTAAAGTTAAAATTTGAAAACAGAAGAAGTAAAAAAAATGTCACGAACGTATGATTTTCCATTGTGAGCGAGTAATAATTTAGATATGAAAGTTTGACTTTATTTCATAATGCAACTTTTGTAGAATTGTTTACGTAACATTTTAGTCATTAATGGAATGGTGTTATAGCACGAAGGACTGTGCAATGGTTACGTAAGTATCTAATTCTGTTACTTACTAATAACTGATCCTGTTATTTTATAGTTAAACGATCTTCTGTTTGTTTTTCTACAGGTTCTAGAAAACTTGTTTTAGAAATGTAAGATGTTCCCAATATGGTATTTTGGTCTATTTTCTATTACCAAAAGGCATTAAAATGGGAAATTTTACTTTTATAATTCGATTATTCCTTTTTATAAAAAAACATATTGCTCACAATTATATAATTCTAACTCATTTCCGTTAACAAGCTTTTTTTATTTTGACCTCCATCAATAACCTGCGAACAGTACACAATTTTGATGCATTGTACCAAAAATAGAGTATGTTATTTACTCATTTTTATTTATTATAAATGATTGTAATGTTCTCAGAAATAAAGTTAAAACTTCAATCTAAGAACATTTACATATTGTTTTCACCTTATTAAGATATGTGAAAGATTTGAATTATTAATTTTTACATTATAATTAATAAACTATTTCTTTTTTATCAACCTCAATCTTTTCATAAGGAATAATCGGATTATCAGGTTTGCTATTAACAGCAGCAAGTTTAATATTGTCTGGGAGCAAACTTATAACTTCACTCAAGGTAAGAATATCGAAATCTTTTTTATCAAATGTAAGGTCAATTTCAAAATCTTCATTTCCTGTATTCATAAAGTAATGAAAATAACCTTGTTGTAAAAACACACTATCACCTTCTTTTAATGGATAGGTAGTCGGGATTGCTGTCCCTGGATTTCCTGGATATTTTGTATTGGGAGCTATGATGGTAACAGTTCCTTCACCTTTTATACACGTGGTAATTTCATTTGAATTTGGGTGCCAGTGTGGTGTAAGTAAATGGTTAGAAGGTATTTTAAAATCAGGATTAGGTTTCATTACGTATCGATAAGGTGCTGTGGTACCTTCTGGAGCTTTGTTTACAAATTTAAGTTTGGTTGATGTTTTCATGATATAAATCTTGAGTTAGTGATTAAATTGTTTTAATGTTGTTTTTATTATAAGAAAGAATACTTTTTCATCTATAGAATACTTTTAATTTGGCTTAGGAAGAAAATGTGAAGACCTGAATTTTAGTAAAAAAAAACTTTCTTATGCTTGATGATTTAATGATTCTCTACTGAGGTAATTAGTTGATTAAAATAATTTTAAGCGCGAAATGTTTAATGTCTACAATTGAATAGTTATAACCTTATTCATAATAATTTATTGACATGTATATTTGAAAGCAACACTTTTAAGAAGTACCGCTTTTAAATATAAAACTACCGTTTACACTTGTTTAATTAAATTTAATCATACTAATATTTTCTAATGTTACTTTTGCTTCTCCAATACCATTCTTTTTAATAATAATTTCAAAGTTTTTATTAGAATCCTTCAAATCATCTGAAATATAATAAGAGAAATTAAGTTTAACTCCATTTTCCCCAATCGTATGGTTTTCCCCTGTTCCATGATCGTGAGCAACACCAAAGAAAGTCATCGTTCCAAGGTATTCATCCTTTTGATTTGGATAACGAAGATGGACGGTGTAGTAATCACTAGGTTCTTTATAAACGACAACGTTTAAACTTAAAAAGATAAATGATTTTTTTTCTGATTTAAAATTCTTAGTTACTCTTTTAGATATTTTTTTAGTTACCTTATGTTTAAATGCATTACTACCAATAGTTTTTCCTATTTTTTGTTTCCAAATTATTTTATGAGTTGAGTCTTGAAATGAAACATTTTTATTTACAGAAGGCTTAATAGAAGCCAAAACAGGAGACTCTGATGTATATAATAAGTTATTATAACGATAACCTAAATTAAATACTATATCATACATTTCTTTAATAGTATATGTTATTTCTTTTCCATTTGGCTCAATAAAATTGTATTCCCAAGGACTTGCTTCTAATTGCGCTAAAGTTGGACGTTGTTCTAAATGATTTACCTCCCAAGATTCCCAAATACGATCTATCATACTATGATGTAACCAAAATACAGAATCAAAACCAGCAGAAGGCACATTAGCCATTAATCCAGGAAAATCTTTTTTCTGGTAAATTTGATTATAAAATGTTTCTTTGGGATTCGCATACTCTCCACCAATTAAATCATGCATGTAACCATGAGGAGATTTTTCCAATTCAGGACTGAATCCAAAATATTCTTTTTCACCATCTTCATTAGTTCTTTCTCTTAAAAAAATAGGCGAATTTATTATTTCTCTTAGTGTTCTTTTTATGTTTTTTAAATTGGTGGGAGGTATAGGTTCACCGTTATTAAGAACACTGTATCTAGCCGCCTCATATAAATACCCTTTTGGGTCTCTGATTTTTTGAGGCATTATATTTTCATCTAAAATATTACTTCCATAATTCCAATAAGGTAAAGCAAAATCTTTTTTACCAGATAACTCTCTAATAATTTTTTCAAAATGCCAAATGTACATTCTGTGCCATAGAAGAAAATGCAACTTAGCACTTATACCGCTTTTATGAGTACAATCTCCCCATGCAAATAATTTGTCCTTACTCGTTTGATATTGAGAACAAAGATTATTTTTTCCTTTAATTTCACTAGGAATATTATGTATTGCCCCTTGGTAATACCATGCTAAACCATTCTCGCAGTCCATTTCTCGCATTTTTTTGAAAGCTACATTCATAGCTTCTAAATCGGCTTGAGCTTCTGGAGTACTAGCATTTAACCGGACGTATTTTGCATTGTTTTCATTTTGACTATAGCATAGACTAGTAACCAAAAATATAGATAATAAAAGAATAACGTTTTTCATTTTTGTTAGTTTGTTAGTTTGTTAGTTTGTTAGTGGTGAATATGTACTTTTTATTAGAGTATTTCAACTTCAAAAGTGAGAATTTCAGAATGGTTTGGGTTTTCTTTATCATAAATTTTAAACTTAACCACTCCTACTCCTCTTGTATTCACAGGAAGAACATGAATTGCTATAAACCCTTGTTGATCGGGGTTCAGTTTCTTAAAGAATGATCCTTTAGGAATTCCTATTTGACAAGCTCCATATTGACACATAGAACAGTCCCATTCTTTTGGAAAAGAATTCGATATCGTTTCCCATACCAGATATATTGGTTTGTTAGAAATGTTTTCTACTTTAATTTTAGAAATCTCTAAACGTTTTTCTTTCGATAAACTTTCTTTATTTATGGCATTACCTACAACTGAGAAAGTAGGTTCGCTTTGTGCCAACATAAAAGAAAATGGCAAAAGAATAATGAGGTGGAATAATATTTTTTTCATAATTATTTGTTTAAATATTAATAAAATACATTAATGTTTGCTTTATGTTTAACTTCTTTATTTATTGGATCTATATACCGATAAACAATATGATCTCTTTTATCCATATCTTTAAGAGAAACAGATAATTCTACACATTCTCCTTTATTTAACATCACTTTAAAATATTTTATAGATTTGATTAAATTAGCAGACTTACCAAAAATAAGTTGTGGATTCATTTTTAATGGAAATTCTATTTCATGGTGATACAATCCTGCATTAACTAAACGAACAAGTAAAGTGGTATTATTTTTCCTGTTCTTTAAAGGTTGCAATCCTTTTAGCTTTTTTGCTCTTTTACCATTAATTAAAAAATAGTTAGGTAGATAATCAGGGAGTATAATTTGTTCATTTATTTCATTATGTTCTACATTCATGATTGCATCAGTATGCCATTCAGTATCTATTTCATTACTACACCATAATACTTCATTATTTGTTTTTTTATTCAAATAATCACTTTTTTTATCACGAATAATAATGGTTCCAAACATACCTGCCTGAATGTTAAATGGATAATTTTCAGGACTATAATAAAAGTAAGTTCCAGGTTTTTTAGCTGTAAAAGAATAAAAACCATGCTCCATATGATCAATTACCTCCTGGTTTGGTAGTTGTTCTTTGTTCTCATTATATTGTAAAAAGGTTATATTATTACAGGTTAATGAAACTGGATTTCCTTGTGAAATATTCCAGAGATCAATATTTATACTATCATTAACTACGACATCAATACATGGGCCTGGTAATAAAATTTGCCCAGAAAGAGAATTGCTAAACCCAAAAACTCTTAATCCCATATTTTTTTTAATAAAAAGGTTACCTGTTGTTCTTCCTATAATTAATTTATCATTTTGGGAAAAAATGGTATTACTAATGAGTAAAAAAGAAAATATAAGTATGATTTTATTCATTTTTTTTTGTTTCAAAACTATATTTATTTAAATTCATTTATTCTTTTAGCTAAAAACTGAATTCAGTCATTAATCACAATTCACAAGATTCATAAAACCCTATAAAACAAAACATTAATATATCTTTGTTTCTGTAATAAGCCTCAAAAAAAACTCATCACACTATCTTCAAGTTCTTTGAAATAAAATTACTATTAGTATATCAGAGAAGTAAAAAAAATGTCATGAACGTTCTTTTTTCTGTTGTTAATGGGCTCAATTTAGATATGAATGTTTGACTTTATTTCATAATGCAAATTTGTGGACTATTTAACCAAGACTTAATATGAAATTTTATTAATATAGATTCAACTTTTAATTATCACGTTAGAAAAAAATTTGTTATTATTTATACCTAAATAGTTTAATACGATTGATTAAATGGAGGTAATGACTAAGGAATATATTTTGTTCCTAATAGCTCAGAGCTATTGAATAATCAGCTTGTAGGCAAAAATGTAAAACAGCTAATTGTTTGCATAACATTTTTGTTAATAACTGGGTATTGAAGTACTTGGTTCTTCTAATGGTTATAGGTTTCTTAATATTTGAATCTTACACGTAGCTTTTAGTCCCTAACTCAAGTGCTTTACAAAAATGTAGAATATTGAATTACATAAAAAAAATTCAGGTAATAACAGAATGATTAAAGCTACTGCATAAGTAATTTCATTGTGTTTGTTAATAATCTGTAAATAACCTTTATCATTAAGTAATCTACAGGCTTTCATTTGATTCTGAATATTATGTACAGAAGCTTTTGTTAAATCGAAGTGTTTAGAAAATTTTATTTATATTCGCGGCCACAAAAAAAAATCGTAAAAAATGAAAACAAAAACAGTAATATTTTTATTATTTATTTCTACATTTTTAAATGCTCAGAAAAATAAAGAATTCTCTCAATACTTAAATAAAAAAAATGAAATAAAAATTAACCTGGTTAACTTAATTGATTCTAAATTTATTGATATTTCTTATGAATATTTAATTAATGAAAAATCTTCAATTGGAATAGAGACTTTGTTTAATTTTAATTCAAGAAATAAAGATATTTCTAAATTAAATAATCTCACAAAATTCTCTTTAACGCCTTACTATAGACGTTATTTTTCAAAAAAATATGCTAGAGGTTTTTTTATCGAAGGGTTCAGTGTATTAAAATCATATGAACATTATTCTTTTAATGAGACCGAACATCATCCTTATAAGTATATAATTAGAGATAAAATAGAGTTTAGTTTAGGTTTATCTATTGGAGCTAAGTTTGTAATAAAAGAAAAATTTGTTGCTGATATTTTTTTAGGAGTTGGTAAGAATTTTATAAATTATAATGATTACTATTTTAAAGATATTGGTAGAGGCGGTATTTCTTTGGGTTATAGATTTTAAGCTAATATTGACTTAAAAATATTTTTATGGCATTGGAGTTATCTTCTTAGATATTTCTCTCATTTTATTTATACCTGACAAAACTGATTAATAAATGTTAATGGGCTAAACTAAAAAGAGGGTAATAGATATTTTGTGCCATTTTTGAAGTAAAGCCAATATAATATTATTTGGTTTTACCTTAATAAGAATTGAGTTATCTTATAAATTATACTTTATTATAATTAATCTAAAATTGCTATGATTTTAATAAAAATGAAAATAAACAAGAAAATGAAAATAATAATATTATTAATAATATCATCTACCTCTATTTTTGGTCAAGTAAAAATAAGTAAAGAATTTGCTTCATATAATATTAAAGGAAGCACAACTATTTATGATCTTAAAAATGATAGATACTATTACAGTGATAGTCTTGATGCTAATAAAAGAACGTTGCCTGCTTCTACTTTTAAAATAATAAACTCTTGTATAGCTCTAGAAGAAGGAGCTATAAAAGATGAAAATGAGGTGTTTAAATGGGATGGGGAAATAAAATATTTTAACGGAAAGGTTATTGACACTTGGAATACTGATACAAATCTTAAAAGTGCGTTTAAAAATTCTACAATTTGGTTTTATGAAGAACTTGCTAAAAAAATTGGAAAAAATAGGTATAAAAATTATCTGAAAAAATGTAAGTATGGTAATCTAGATTTATCAGAAAAAGGAGTAGATTTTTGGAATTATGGTAACCTAGGAATCTCTCCTAAAAATCAAATCAAATTATTAAAATCTTTATATAAAGAGGAACTACCTTTTTCTAAAAGCACTTATACTATTGTAAAAAAAATAATGATTTCTCATGAAATGGACAACTATATAATAAGAAGCAAAACAGGTTGGGCTAACACTAGTAAACAAAGTATAGGATGGTGGATTGGATATGTAGAAAAGAAAAATAACACATACTTTTTTGCAACAAGACTAATCAAAGATGTAAAAGAACATAATCCAAAATTTTCTTCTCTTAGAAAAGAAATAACCAAATCAATGTTAAAACATATTAAAGCAATTGAATGAAAAGGGTTTTAAAAACGTACTTCATTTAATCCTGCTGTAGCATTAATTATGTTCTTTTAAATATTCTTAAATTTAGGGTTTCAAAAATTACTTTATGTACAAAGGACCATCGATATTCAAAGATAGTTACTGAGCAAGTAGTATCATAGAAACACATTCCTTCCTTGTACAAGGAAGGAATTTTACATAAATATACAGTCATTAATTTTTTTTCTCCAGTAATAAATTGAGCTAAGAAGAACAATATTCCTAATAATCATATTTGTTGATAATATTTAAAGCTACTCTATATAAAGGATTCTTATCTATGTTCATTTTATTGGGTGCTCATAGGGTTTGAATTTACCAAGTACTAGCCTAAGAAAAGGATAAACTGCATTAGTATTTTTGTATGCTGCAAAAAATTAGCTTACCCAACGTTCTCCAATAATCTCTTGAGTAATCATTTCAGCGACGTAAGATCCTTCTGAGGCTGAGCCAATAACTCCTGTAAAATTGTTTTTTGCATCTCCCACTATATAGACTCCATCCACTTTTGACTTCCCCCATTCATTTGTTAAGTATGTTCCACCCCAATCTCCAAATTCAACTCCTAATTTTGCTGGAATATCTGTTGATTGCTTTTCTCCAGTACTAAATAAAAACCCTCCTGTTCTTTTAATACTATTTCCATCAGCAAGTTTAATTTCTTTTAGATTTCCATTTTCAGAAATTAATTTTAATATTTCTTGTTCAACAACTTTAATGTTGTTCTTTTTTAAATTTTCTTTCTCTTCATTTCTTATAGGTTTTTTACCATTAGTAAAAATAATTAAATCGTCTGTCCAATTACTTATAGTTTTAGCAAAGTGTCCAACACCTTCATCTTTTCCAAATAAAGCAAGAGGTTCGTTCCGTCTTTCCCATCCATCACAAAAAGGACATGGAAATACCGTTTTTCCGTATACTTTTTCAATTCCAATTAATCCAAGTTTAGACAAATCATCTTTATAACCAGTAGCAAAAACAATTCGCTTTGTTTGATACTCTGTACCATCATTAGTTTTTACTTTAAATCCTATTTCTGTTTTATCTACTTGTTTTACAACATCCATTTTATAATTTACTGTAACATACTGCTCTAATTGTTTTTTAGCAACTTGAAGAAATTCGCTTGGATGAAAACCATCACGAGTGAGAAAACCATGCGAGGCTTGTGTCACAAGATTTCTAGGTTTTTCCTCATTTACTATTACAGTATTCATAAGCGCTCTTCCAAAGACTAATGCTGCATTCATTCCAGCTGGGCCACCTCCAACTACTAAAACATCTAAGTTTTTATTTTTTGTCATATTCTTTTTATTTTGACTACAACTTTCAATTGCAGTCGTTGGTATTAGCGAAAATAATATTGCGAATTGTGAGTTTATTTTTATAAATTTCCTGCGCTTCATATTTATTCACTTTTAGTAATCATTCCGTTTGAAAAAGCATTCCATGCTAGTTCATTTACTTTGTTTGGTGCAATTACACCTTTTTTCAGCGCTTGATTGGCACTCCTAACCAACCCCATCCAAACATATGATAACCATTCATTTGACAACTGTTTATCTATTATTCCATTTGACTTTAATTTATCTAAAAGACCATAAAATAAATCGCCCATTTCTTTGAATGAAGCTTGAATATCTTCTTCTGAAAAATGATGCGAAAATTTTTGAACGAATTCAAAATGTTGCCCTTTTTTAACATCATCTTCAAACATTTGTTTCAACTTATCAATAAGCTGCATCTCTGTATCAAGAACCATTTTTACATCTATTAATATCCTTAACACAATAATCTCTACACATTCCTTAATCATATGATCTCTAGAACTGAAATAGCGATGTAGTGTTCTTCTTGTAACAGCTGCTTTTTCAGCTATAACATCCATATTACTTGATGGGTTTTCAATAAGTACCTCAATTGCAGCTTCTATTAAATTATTTTTTGTTTTCACGTCTCTAAATTAAGTAATTTGTCATATATTTGAGTCAAATATACAATTAATATGACAAATAGAATAATAGAATTGTACAATAAATATTATACATATAGAAAATTTGAAAGAGAAGAAGTTTTTTCTGTACTAAGGGAAAAATACGGTATCAAAAACACATTGTACCCAGGAAGTTATGTACATATTACTCCAAGCTTCATTTTCCCAACAACAGTTTATGTTGATTGCGATAAAGGAGCTAAGTTTTTTTTTAATGATATGAAGATTGTAAAAGAAATAATTGAATCAAGAAAGAAATATAGTCAAGAATCTAATATTGAGTTTTTAGGAAAAAGTTACAATGCGCCTCTATCTTTAGAAGAAGAGTCGTTTGATTTATTAATTTCTCATTACGCTGGAATAATCTCACAGCCATGCAAAAAATACTTAAAAACAGGTGGCTTATTACTAGTAAATAATAGTCATGCAGATGCTGGCGTAGCTTCATTTGATACTGATTTTAAACTAATAGGCACAATAAATATTCACCGTAAAAAATTAATTTCTGAAGAAAATTTGGAAACTTTTTTCATTCCTAAAAAAAAGCAGAATGTTACTATGGAAACATTAATCAGTACTCAAAAAGGAATTAGATATTTAAAAACAGCAGATTTGTACATCTTTAAAAAAACAAAATAAAAATCATATAACGCAAGCAACGTACAGTCTTTACATTTGATTTTGAATATCTTTCAAATAATGAATATCATGTACAGATATTTTTAAATAATCAACGTGTATACCACATATCATTATAACTAGCAAAAGTTACTTAAATTTTAGTTGCTTCAGTATCCACATGGATCTAATTAAAAAAGGTTTTATAAATATTAAATTGCGTAAATATTTTTTGAGCAATAGCAGAATGATTAAAGCTAATTTGTAAACAACTTCATAGTGTTTGTTAATTTATAAATAAGTTCTTGTATCTCGTTGTTATTATAAGCAGCAAATCCAATTCTTATTCCGTTGTGTTTCGTATTGGCAAAATCATAACGTTCCCATTGCCCTATTGCTAATTTCTGTGTTCTTGCTATTTCTGAAACTTCTTTCCATGAATATTGTTTGTTTAAAATAAGCCATACTGCCATTCCTCCTTTAGGAATATCAAAATGAAAATAGCCTCCTAAATGTTCCGTCAACAAAGAACAAAATAAATCGCGACGCTGTTTGTAAATTTTCATCACTTTTCTAATATGCCTATCTAAATCACCCGATTTAATAAATTCAGCAAAAGTAAGCTCCAATAAAGCATCTCCCTGCCTATCTACATAGCGTCTGTGATTAGAGGCTTCATCTATAAATGTTTTTGAAGCTATTAAATAGCCAATTCTAAAAACAGGAGCAACCGTTTTACAAACAGAACCTATATAAATAACATTTCCGTTAACATCATGACTCGCTAATGGTAAAATTGGTGAATGATTATAGTTAAAATCATAATCGTAATCATCTTCTATAATTGCAAATTGATAAATATTAGAAAGGTTTAATAAATGAATTCGTCTTTCTGCTGATAATGTTACTGTAGTTGGATGGTGATGATGAGAGGTAACATACAGCGCTTTTATCACCTGTTTTTTACATAATTTTTCTAATTCAGAAATACATAAGCCATCTTTATCTACAGGAATACGCATAATTGTTGCTTTTCGCTCTATAAAAGTTATATCTGCCGAAGGATAATTTGTTTCCCCTACCACTATAACATCTTCCTTTTTTAATAACAATTGAGCACTAAGCCATATTCCCATTTGACTTCCTCTAGTTATCAGTAAATTATCTTTTGTTATTTGTAAACCTCTTGTTTCATTTAAGTATGTTACTAAAACTGCCCGTAAATTATCGTTTCCATAAGTAGAACCATAAGATAAATGCAGATGAATATCTTTTTTACCAGCTATTTTCCTGTAAATTCTAGCTATTTCGATAGTTGGTGTTAATCTTCCATCAGAAATCCCATCATTTAAAAACAACGTATCGTTCTCTTTTTTATCTAGTAACTTTAAATTTTCAAATCCATTACTGTAAAAAGAAAACCCTGTTGTAGTATTTTTTTTACTCTCATTAATTTCTTCATTATTTTCACGCTGTAGTAAAGGTAAATCAGCTCTTACAAAGGTTCCTTTTTTAGGTACAGATTCAATCCAACCTTGTAAATCTAATTCTTCATATGAAGATACAATTGTTTTTCGATGTACATTTAAAAGTTCTGCTAAACTCCTCGTTCCAGGTAATTTAGTGTTTGCAGGAAGCTTACCTTGGTTTATAAAATAAATAAACTGATTAGATATCTGTATATAAATTGATTGACTATTATTTCTATCTATTTTAAAACTGGTTTTGTAAGGAAACATCTGGACTACTAGTTATTTTAATTCTGGATTACTTAAACACTCCATAAAACTACTAATTTTGATGAAATAAAATTATCATTACTTTTAAAAATAACAAATTTTAATAAAAGTGTTTAATTAGCTTTTAAAGAAATGAAGCCTTTTACACCTGTAGTAATAAAAAACAATAACATAATGATTAAAAAAGATTTACAACAAACAGAATATAACGAGTACTTTGGAAGGTACCTTGGTAAAGTTTCTGATAATACCGAATTAATTACTGGTTTAGAAAACGATAAAAAAATGGTTATCGATTTCTTCTCTACCGTACCTAAAAACAAATTAGAATATCGTTATGAACTAAAAAAATGGAGTGTTAAAGAGGTTTTACAGCATATTATTGACACTGAACGTATATTCATGTACCGTTTGTTAAGAATTGCTAGAAAAGATACAACTGCCTTAGCTGGATTTGACCAAGATATTTACATAGATCCTTCTCAAGCGAATAATAAAAAATTAGAAACATTAATTCATGAATTTACAATAACAAGAATGTATTCATTAAACCTAATTAATAGTATTTCTGATGAAAATTTACAAAACATAGGTACTGCTAGTGATAGCAATGTTTCTGCAAGAGCTTGTGCTTTTATTTTATTAGGACACAGTATTTGGCATATAGATATTATTAAAGAGCGCTATTTATAATGCTAGCTATTAGACCCAATTGCGAACATTGCAATAAAGATTTACCAAACACCTCTACCGAGGCGATGATTTGCTCTTTTGAATGTACTTATTGTAAAGCATGTGCTATTGAAGTTTTTAAAAACGTATGTCCTAGTTGTACTGGTAATTTTGTTGAACGTCCAATTCGTCCATCAATACTAATTAAAAAATATCCTGCTGCTACAAAACGAATTTTTAAGCCAAAAGATTTAGAAAAAACTAAAGTAAATTCAGAAGAGTTTAAAGGTATTCTTCCAGAAAAAAGATAAATGATTAATATAAAAACAGCAAAAATAGCTGACACAGAAGTCTTAGCGCTATTGGGAAGAATAACATATTCTGAATCTCACGGGCATTTTATAGATGATAAAAACGATTTATTAAAATTCTTAAATAACTCTTTCTCTATTACTGAAATTAAAAATCAACTTAAAAACACCAATAATCTTTTTTACATTTTATATGTTGATGATTTTCCTGTTGGTTACACAAAATTAGTATTAAATGAATTACATGAAAGTGTAAAAGTTAACAGTTCTTGCAGATTAGAAAAAATTTACATTTTGAAGGATTTTTTGCCTTTAAAATTAGGTCAAAAGTTATTTGATTTTATAGTAGGAAAAGCTATTGAACATCAATTTAAAAACATTTGGCTTTCAGTGTACATAAAAAATATTCGAGCAATTAATTTTTATAAAAAAAATGGGTTCGAAATATCAGGAAAGTTAGATTATCTAGTGAATAATAAAAAATATGAAAACTTTGTTTATGTTAAAAAAATATAAGCATGAAAGATCTAATTAATAATAGTATTTAAAAGAATGAAAAATATAAGTATTAGAAAAATAACAGTAAATGATATCAACCAATTAAAAAAGATTGGAGAACAGACTTTTTTCGAAACATATTCTTCAGGAAATAGTAAAAAAAACATGAAAGAATATTTGGGAAATGAGTTTTCAATTGAAAAACTAAAAACCGAATTAACAAATCTAAATTCTGAATTTTATTTTGCTGAACTTAAAAATGATCCTATCGGATATTTAAAAATTAATTTTAATCAAGCACAAACTGAAATTAAAGATGGAAATTCACTTGAAATCGAGCGAATTTACGTGCTAAATAAATTTCAAGGAAAAAAAATTGGTCAAATACTTTATGAAAAAGTTTTAGAAGTTTCAAAACAAAAAAACGTTGCATATGTTTGGTTAGGTGTTTGGGAAGAAAACCCAAAAGCAATCAGATTTTACACAAAAAATGGGTTCGTAGCATTTGATAAGCACACTTTTACAGTAGGAGAAGATAAGCAGACAGATATTATGATGAAATTAAAAGTAAATCAATAGAAATAATTAAGGAGTATAAAAGTAAAGTATTCTTTAAAAATATATAAGCATGAAAGAATATTCAAAATCTAAATTAAATAGGGTAAAACGTGGTCAAAACAGAGCAACTTATGATGTTGAAAAAATTAACACCATTTTAGACACTGGGTTTATTGGCTACATAAGTTATGTCTATCAAGATCGTGCAATTACATTACCTATGGGGTATGGTCGAAAAGATGATAAAATTTATTTGCATGGATCTCAGGCTAACAGAATGTTACTCACTTTACTAGAAGCTAAAGAAATGAGTATGACTGTAATGCATTTAGATGCATTGGTTTTAGCAAGATCTGGATTACATCATTCTGTAAATTATCGTTCTGCTACATTATTTGGAACTGTAAAAAAACTAGAAGACTCTAAAGAAAAATATTTAGCTCTTTTTTGCTTTATGGAGCACATGATGAAAGGTCGTTGGGACGGAATTAGAAAAATGCATAAAGAAGAACTAGACAGAACTTTAGTTATTGAAATGACTATCGAAACTGCTTCTGCAAAAATTAGAGATGTTGGCGTTGCTGATGAACCTGAAGATTATGATTTAGATATTTGGGCTGGTTTGGTTCCTTTAAAACAAATAACCCTACCTCCTATTTCAGATGAAAGGTTAAAAGAAAAAACAGCAATTCCTAAACATGTTATTGATTATTATGAAATAAATAAATAGTACATTCGTTCGTCTTATTTAAACCCCTTAAATTAATTAATTATGACCTTAAAAAACACAATTCTAGCGCTATTTACTACAGTTTTATTTATTTCATGTAGTAGTGATTCTTCAACTGATGATTTAAATTTAGAAGAAAATTTAACAATCACACAAGAAATACACAAACTAGTTAATGAATATAGAGTAAGTAAAGGAAAAGCAACCGTAGAATTTAATGATGCTGCAGCCAAAATTGCTTTAACTCATACAGAATATATGATAAGTATAAATAAGATAAATCATGATAAATTAAGTGAACGCTTTAAAGAATTACAAGTTTTAGATAATGCTAAAGCAATTGCTGAAAATGTTGCTTCTCGTCAAAAAACTGCTTTTGATGTTGTACAAGGTTGGATAAATAGTGATGGACATAGAAAAAATATAGAAGGTAATTACACACACACAGGTATTGGTGTAAAAAAAGGAGCTAATGGGCATTACTTTTTTACTCAAATTTTTTATTCAAAATAAAATTATAGAGGTCAATAGATAATTACCTATACTTTAATTAAAACACCTTGAGGAATGTCAGATTGAGCACAACTTTCAATAAGCTAATAGCTCTTGGTTGCCCTCGAACTAACAATAAGAGTTTCGATACTCTACTTAAAGTCAGATGTCTAATTAAATTTATTTAACTACTGACCTCTATAAAATTAATTGTTTTAAAAAATAAATCATGAAAAATTATGATGTTGTAATCCTTACTGATAAAGACCATGTACAACCAAAAGAGATTACTGTTTACAAGCAAAATGTCTTAGATGAAGATAATTATGTAAAAAATGCTCTAGAAAAATTAAACTTAAAAGTAGGACGATTTTCTTGGGATGATACTACTTTCGATTGGACAACCACCAAATATGTACTCTTTAGAAGTACTTGGGATTATTTTAATCGATATGCTGAATTTTCTATCTGGCTTAATAAAATAAGCAAGCAAACCACTTTATTAAATTCAGAAAAAACCATTCGTTGGAATATAGACAAACACTACTTATTAGATTTACAGAAAAAAGGAATTCATATTTGTGAATCTTATTTTATTGAAACTTCAGAAATTAAAAGTTTACAAGAATTAGCTACTGATTATGAACTTACAGAATTTGTTTTAAAACCTTGTATTTCAGGAGGTGGAAGACACACCTATAAGATTAACCAGAACAACATTCTTAAATACGAAGCTGTTTTTTCAGAATTGATTGCTAAAGAAGCGATGATTATTCAACCTTTTCAACATAACATAGTTACAAAAGGAGAAATTTCATTAATGGTTATGAATGGAAAGTTTACACATGCTGTTTTAAAAATTGCAAAAAAAGGAGATTTTAGAGTTCAAGATGATTTTGGAGGAACAGTAAGTGATTATTCACCTTCACAGATTGAAATTGACTTTGCTGAAAGTGCAATAAAAGCATGCAAAGAGCTTCCTATTTACGCTAGAGTTGATGTTTTTACAGATAACAATGGTAAATTAGCAATTGCAGAACTAGAATTGATAGAACCTGAATTATGGTTTAGGAACAATTCAAAAGCTGCTGATGAATTAGCAAAAGGCATTAAACTATTAATAAATGAAGAATAAATTACTTAAAGCACTAGGAGTTATAATAGTAATTATAATTGTTACAATCGGTATATTTTACATTACCAATGATGAGAAAATGCCAATAGGTAATAAAGGTTCTGAAGCAGATACTTTAGCTAATAAAATGCTAAATGCCTTAAATTATGAAGCATATAAAAGCACACGTTTTATAGAATGGAGCTTTAGGGGCAAGCATTTTTACAAATGGGACAAACAACAAAATATAGTTGAAGTTTCTTGGGATAAAAATAAAGTAATCTTACACACAAAATCACCAGAAAAAAGTAAAATTTTCATTGATGGAAAATTAACGAATGATTTAGCTATTTTAAAAAAAGCTACTGATTATTTTAATAATGATAGCTTTTGGCTAATTGCACCTTATAAAGTTTTTGAAGATGGTATAGAACGAAAAATCATACAACACAAAAACAAAGATGCATTAATGATAACATATACAACTGGTGGTTCTACTCCTGGAGACTCTTATCTATGGATTTTAGATGATACAGGAAAGCCTACCGCCTTTAAAATGTGGGTTTCAATAATCCCTACTGGAGGAATGCAAGGTTCTTGGAGTGATTGGATAACAACTAAATCTGGAGCAATTTTACCAACAAAACATAAACTACCTATAGGAATTTTAGATATGGGAGAAGTAAAAGGATATAATTAATTTTGAATACAATTATTTTACAAAAAGAAATTCAGCGTTTTATAAACGAGAACTTAAAATCTGATATCAATAAACTTATTTTAAAAGGAAGTCCTTTTAAAGGTGTTTCGATTCAAGAATTAGCTAATCAGATTATTGCTAAACAGAAATCAGAAATAAAACTCCCTACTTGGTTTAATGCTGAAAAAATTTATTACCCCCAAAAAATAAGTATTGAGCAAACTTCATCTGAAATTACTGCTGAATATAAATCGAAACTAATTACTGGTGACACTTTTATTGATATTACTGGTGGTTTTGGTATAGATTGTTATGCTTTTGCTAAACAATTAAAAAAAGTTGTTCATTGTGAAATAAATGTAGCGCTATCTGAGGTTGTAGCTTATAATTATCAACAACTAAAAATCACTAACATTGCAACTGTTGCTAAAAACGGAATAGATTACTTAAAAAGTACTGATCAAAAATTTGACTGTATTTATATTGACCCATCAAGAAGACATGATATAAAAGGTAAAGTATTTTTATTAAACGACTGTTTACCTAATGTGCCTGAAAATTTAGATTTTTTTTTTACAAAATCAGATACAATACTTATTAAAAATTCGCCAATACTAGACATTACATCTACAATTAATGAATTAAAATTTGTTAAAGAAATACATGTTGTCTCAATAAAAAATGAGGTAAAAGAATTGCTTTTTTTATTAAAAAAAGAACACAAAGGGTTTATTGAGGTAAAAACACTTAACGTATTAAAAAACAATAACGAAGAATTTAATTTTAAACTTAACAGAACTCTTAATACAACATACTCAGCACCTTTAAATTTCCTATACGAACCTAATGCTGCCATTTTAAAATCAGGGGGATTTAATGAGGTCTCAAATCAGTTAAAAGTAAATAAACTCCATCAACATTCCCATCTTTACACTTCTAAAGAATTAATAGAATTCTTCCCAGGTAGAACATTTAAAGTTAACACCATCATTCCATACAATAAAAAGAAAATAAAAAAACTTATAACAAAAGCAAACATAACAACACGAAACTTTCCGAAAACTGTAGCTCAAATTCGAATAGAAACAAAACTAAAAGACGGAGGTGATACCTATCTTTTTTTTACGACAAATGTTAATAATGAGTTAATTGTAATCAGTTGTACTAAAATCAAATAGCAAATACCACAATATATATAGATACTTCCCGTTAAAATTAGAGTAAACACAAAAGATTAGTGTGTTTTATTAATTAGGGGAAATAAAACACACCATAAAGCCTTGTTGCAAAACAAGGCTTTTCATTTAACTTACTTTTAAGTACATTTGTTTACAACATGAAACAAGCAAGTATTTATCAGTCTATAAAATTATCTGAAAACTCTTCTCAAAAAGTTGAAGATAATCTTGTTATTGAAGCCCCTTTACAAATAAATATAAACAGTGAATCTTACACCGTAGTAATGAGAACTCCTGGTAACGACAAAGAACTTATTAGAGGTCTCTTATACGCTGAAGACATATACAAAAGCAATGATCAATTAAGAATTGAAACTATTGAAATAAATAGTGATTCTTCATCAATTCTAAATGCTATCATTCCTAAAGAAAAATTACGAAAAGGATACTTAAATAAAAGAACACTTTTATCTGTTTCGTCTTGTGGTATTTGTGGAAAAAAAGAATTGAAAGATTTAGAACCAAGCGGCAAACCTCTAAATATAAACAGTAATGAATCAATTGATATAACATTCGATATGTTTATAAAAATGAACAACTTACAGTTTCTTTTTAAAAACACAGGCGGTAGTCACGCTTGCGCATTATTTGATAAAAAAAAAGAACTATTAACAATAAAGGAAGATATAGGTCGTCATAATGCAGTTGATAAATGTATTGGTGATTTAATTAATAAAAACAGCTTAAAAAAAGTAAGCTACATGCTTGTTAGCGGACGCGTTTCTTATGAAATTGTATCCAAAGCTTTCTTTGGTAAAATCCCTATTATTATTGCTGTTTCTGCTTGCTCTTCTCTAGCTGTTGATTTTGCAAAAGAATTTGGAATCTGCTTAATAGGTTTCAGTAGAAATAAAAAAATGACTATTTATTCAAATCCTCAATACATTAACTATGAGCGATAAAAAAACACATGCTCAACCCCCAGAAAAATTAACAGGTATAAAACTTATAGACATCCCTAAAAAAGCTGTAGGTACAAAAGCAATACAATCTGCCCTAAACCATGTTTTTTCTGAAACAGGAATATCGAAAGGGATTAGTTTACTAAAAAATATTAATCAGTTAGATGGTTTCGATTGCCCAGGTTGTGCATGGCCAGATCCTGATGAAAAAAGAGCTTTTTTAGCTGAATACTGTGAAAATGGAGCAAAAGCAGTTGCTGAAGAAGCAACTAAAAATAGAGTATCCCCTTTATTCTTTGCGACACATTCCGTTCAAGAAATGTCAGAATGGTCTGATTATGAAATAGGAAAAAGTGGACGCATTACACACCCAATGATTTTACGTGAAGGTTCTAATAATTATGAAGAGACAACATGGGAGGAAGCTTATAAACTCATTGGAGAAGAATTAAATTATTTAAAATCTCCTAATGAGGCTATTTTTTACACTTCAGGTAGAACTAGTAATGAAGCTGCTTTTTTATATCAACTTTTTGTTAGAAAATTCGGAACAAATAATTTACCAGACTGTTCTAATATGTGTCATGAAAGTAGCGGTAGCGCACTTTCTGAAACATTAGGTATAGGTAAAGGCTCTGTTACTTTAGATGATTTTAATCATGCCAATTTAGTTATTGTTATGGGGCAAAATCCAGGAACTAACCATCCTAGAATGCTTACAGCTTTAAAGGATACTAAAAAGAATGGAGGAAAAATAATAACAATAAATCCACTACCAGAAGTTGGTTTAATGAATTATGTAGATCCTCAGAATCCTTTAAAATGGATGGGATCGGGTGATAAATTAACAGATTTGTTTCTTCAAGTGAAAATCAACGGAGATGTTGCTTTGTTAAAAATCATCTTAAAATTGATGAAAGAAAAAGAAATGAAGCAACCTAATACTGTTTTCGATCATCAATTTATCAAAGAAAAAACACACGGAATAGATGAGTTTTTAAGCCAATTAGATAACTATACCATTAATGAATTACTCCCTCAGACAGGACTTTCTTTAGAACAAATTGAAGAGGCTACCGAACTGATTATCAAAAATGATAAAATTATTATATGTTGGGCAATGGGACTAACTCAACATAAAAACGGCGTTGATAATATTCGTGAAATTGTTAATTTGCTTTTATTAAAAGGAAGTATTGGTAAAAAAGGCGCTGGTACATGCCCCGTAAGAGGTCATTCAAACGTGCAAGGAGATCGTACCATGGGAATATGGGAAAAACCAAAAGACAGTTTTTTAGATAGCTTAGAAAAAGAATTTCAATTTAAAGCTCCTCGTAAACACGGCTATGACGTTATTGATGCTATTAAAGCAATGCATCAACAAAAAGCAAAAGTATTTATAGGTATGGGTGGAAACTTTATTTCTGCAACACCTGATACTGAATACACAGCTGAAGCTTTAAAAAACTGTAGTTTAACTGTACAGATTTCGACAAAACTAAATAGAAGTCACTTAATTCATGGTAAACAGGCATTAATTCTACCTTGTTTAGGTCGCTCAGAAAAAGATACTCAAGAGACAGGAGAACAATTTGTTTCTGTAGAAAATTCGATGGGAGTTGTACATCAATCTAATGGTCATTTAACTCCCGCTTCGAAACAATTACTTAGTGAACCTGCTATTGTAGCTGGAATTGCCGAAGCAACATTAATAAATACTAAAGTTAATTGGTCGTCGTTAATAACGAATTATGATCTAATTCGTGATAAAATTGAAGCTACCATTCCTGGATTTGAAAACTACAATCAAAGAGTTCGAGAAAAAGGAGGTTTTTATTTACCAAATAACGCTAGAGAAAACAGCTACACTCCTACTTCAACAGGAAAAGCAAATTTTTCTACAAACTTACCTTCAGATATTATTCTAAAAGATAACCAGTTTATGATGATGACGATTCGTACTCACGATCAGTATAATACTACTATTTATGGTTTAGATGATCGTTATAGAGGTATTTTAAATGAACGCAGAGTTATTTTCATGAATTCTGATGATATGAAAGAACAAGGTTTATCTAAATTAGACAAAGTGAACTTGACTAGTCATTTTCAAGGAGAAGAAAGAAAAGCTATCGGTTTTTTAGTAATTCCTTACAGTATACCAAAACAATGTACAGCAACTTACTTCCCAGAAACTAACGTATTAGTACCTTTAAATAATAAGGCTAGAATTAGTAATACTCCTGCTTCAAAGACAGTAACAATTACTATAAAAAAGCAGTAGTAAAAAAAGAATTGTACTTTCGTATAATATTTCTAATAAAAATCAATCCATAATTATGCCTTTCATAGAAGAAGAAAAGTTTAAGTTAATGCAAGAAGACTTAGATAATGCTAAACTAAAAAGAGAAGAATCTGAAAATGAATTAAATAGCGTTAACGAAAATTTCACTTCTTTCAAAAAAAAATCTAAAAGAACCCCAATATTATTAGGATTACTATTAGGTTTAGCTTTAGGAGCTTCTTATTACCTATACACTAATAATGGTGTTGTGAAAACTACTTCAACAACAAGTAGCGACATTGTTCTTATAAAAAAGAATGAAAGTCTAAGAATTTTAGATAGCGTTAAAAGAGCACAAGTAAAAATAAAAAAAGTAATTAAAAGTGGTGTTAATGAAAACAATTTAGATTCGACCATTTTGAATGTAAGTGAAAATACAACAGGAGAAACAATGTATTCTGTGCAAATAGGTGTGTTTTCTAAAAATAAGTATGCTTTATTATCATCTAAAACAATTCCATCTATAGTAAATAGTGCCGATGGTTATTTTAAGTATTCATTAGGGTTGTTTACAACTTTAAATGAAGCTAAAAATTTAAAAAATGAATTAATAAAAATTGGTTTTAAAGATGCTTTTGTAGCTTCTTATATTGACGGAAAAAGACAAAAAATACACAATTAAATTTTATAACTAATGCTATTAAAAATTAGTAAACGAGCACTTATAATATGTTTTATTATGAGTGTTCATTTTTTTTACGCGCAAACTACAACTCCTCAAAAGGAAACTCAAAATGGTTTTGGTCAAATAGATTTCTTATCCATTAAAATGCCTGGTAATGAAAAGAATATGGACTTTACAGGTATTCATTATAACTTAAAAATTAATGACTGGAGTTATGCAGGTGTTGGAATATATGGTGCTGTTGGTGGAATTCGCGGTGGTTTTTTTACTTTAGGTATTAACGCTGGAATTCAACAAAAAATAACGGATAACTTATTTATAGATACAGGTTTTCATTTTGGTGGCGGTGGCGGTGCTGCAGCTCCAGATGGTGGTGGTGCTTTTATCTTGCCTCACTTAAATTTAGGTTATAATTTTAAGTATTTTTCTACAACTGCGGGTTATAGTTATGTCAACTTTTTTGATAAAGGAGCTATTAAAAGTAGTCAATTTAATGTAGCTCTTCAAATACCACTATCTTTTGAAAATGCGAACTTTAAAGAACGTGAAAACTCTTTTAAAATAGATGATTTTAAAAATTCTTCATGGAACACACGTAGCAACAGAATTTCTTTATTAATGCATTTAAATAATTTATCTGTAACAAAAGGTAATTATAAAGGCAAAACAATAAGATTAGCTGGTTTTGAGTTGAATTCATATTTAACTGATAATATATTTTTCTTTGTAAAAGCTGATGGTGCATACCATGGTATTAAAGCTGGATACATGGATGTTCTTTTAGGTGGTGGTTATCATTTATCTATGAATAAAAACCGCACAAACATACTCGCTAAATTTGGTATTGGTGCTGGTGGCGGTGGAGGTGTTGAAACTAAAGGAGGTTTTTTAATTTACCCAGATATTTCGATAGAACAAAAATTATTTGAGAATATTTACGCTTCAATCAATAAAGGTTATTTAATGAGTCCAGATGCTCACTTCTCCTCTTCTACCCTAGGTTTTGGATTGAAATATTATATTGATAAGGACGGTACTACATCAAAAGAAAACGATTTTTCAATAGGTAAGTTTAAAGGCCTAGAAACTATTATAAAACAAGATTTATATTTTAATGCCTCAAGAAACACAGGTATAAATGAAAATATGCATCAAATATCATTACAAATAAATTTTTTCCTAAATAAATACGTGTATGCCTCAGGACAAACATCATTTGCTAATTTTGGTGATGCTGGTGCCTATGCTGAAGGAATTGTAGGGCTAGGAATACAATCAAACTCATTTTTTAATAATACAACATCAGTATTTGCACAATTATTAGGAGGTGCTGCTGGTGGTGGTGGTATTAGTACAGGACAAGGTTTAATAGCAAAACCTAGTATAGGTGTTAATTATAGATTAGGTAATAAATTAAATTTACGCGGTGGTTTGGGATATGTTAAAGCTCGTGGCGGAAGTTTAAGTAGTGCTTATTTAAATTTTGGAATAAATTATGACTTTTCATTTTTAAGTGTTAAATAATTCATCGTGCAAACATATTTTCAATACTTTTCGAGCTCTATAAAAGATATTAAAGTTCCAACCAAGTTTACTTTTCCTTTTTACTATGAGCCACATCCGCTATGTAAATTAGCCACAATAGAGGTTCAAAATTATTTAAAAACACAAACTGATTTTAAACATAATTTTGGGTTAGATAAATCTAATAAAGGATTGCCTATTGGAAAAATGTTCGGGGTTTTAATTGTTCAGAATCACCAGAATGAAATAGGATACATCACAGCTGTATCAGGTAAATTGGGCGAAAAAAATAATCACATAAAATTTGTTCCACCAGTTTATGATATGCTAGCTAAAGATTCTTATTATTTAGAAGAAAAAAAAGAATTAAATGATATTAATACATCTTTAGAAAATTTAACCATAAATAGAATGTACTTAATCTTAGCCGCAGAACACAAATCAACAACTAAAAAAGCGACTGATGATATTCAAAATAAAAAGGAAGAATTAAAAATTGGTAAAAAAGAGCGTAAAAAACGAAGAGAAAAAGCACAATCTGAATTATCCGTAGATGATTATCTAGTGTTTAAAGAATCTTTGAGTAAAGAAAGTATGGAGGCTAAACATTTTTTTAATAATGTAAATCGCTATTGGCAACATACTTTAAAACCTTTGGAAGAAAAACTTTCAGTTTTCACAAATCAAATAGAAACATTAAAAGAACAACGTAGAGCAAAGTCAGTTGCATTACAACAATATATATCTGATCAATATCAATTTTTAAATCAAAAAAAAGAAGTTAAAGGGTTGTCAGATTTATTTGTAAATACTTCTGTTCAAAATTTACCTGCTGGTTCTGGTGAATGTGCAGCTCCTAAATTATTGCAGTATGCTTTTTTGAATGATTTGATACCCATTGCAATGTCCGAATTTTGGTGGGGAGAATCGCCTAATAAAGAAATACGAAAACACCAACAGTTTTATCCTGCTTGTCAAGGAAAATGTAAACCTATCTTAACACATATGCTGTCTGGAATAGAAATGGATACAAATCCATTACTACAAAACCCTGCTATCGGAAAAGAACTTGAAACTATTTTTGAAGATGATCAATTAATTGTTATTGATAAACCTACAGAATTTTTATCAGTTCCTGGAATCCATATTCAAGATTCAGTATATTCACGAATCAAACAACAGGTAAAAAATATTTCTGGGCCAATTATTGTTCATCGTCTAGACATGTCTACTTCTGGATTATTGGTTTTAGCAAAAAATAAAGAGTCACATAAGTTTTTACAAAATCAATTTATTAATAGAACTGTTAAGAAGAGATATACTGCTTTGCTAGATGGTATTATTAAAGAAGATAGTGGAACTATAGATTTACCGCTGCGTGTTGATTTAGATGATAGGCCAAGGCAATTAGTATGCTATGAACATGGTAAACCTGCAAAAACTAAATGGAAAGTTATTGAACGTAAAAACGGTAAAACAAAAGTTCACTTCTACCCTATTTCTGGTCGAACACACCAATTAAGAGTTCATGCTTCTCATTCATTAGGTTTAAACACTTCTATTGTTGGTGATGATTTATATGGCGTAAAATCTGATCGCTTACATTTACATGCAGATACTTTAGCGTTTTCTCATCCTACAACTAAGCAAAAAATGATATTTAAGAAAAAATCAGATTTTTAACTTCTTCACTCCTATTACAATCATAAAACACTAATTTTATTAACCTAGTATAAACAAGGTGGTTTTAAATTATCGAAGTCTATCTATTTTTATTTATTTTGCATGTTCTATTAACTTTTATTACGCCCCCGAAATGTTATGTTAAAATATCTTTATTTTTCTTTAGTCCTCCTTTTTTCTTACACTTTATGTCATTCACAAGTTCATACTAAAAAAGAGCTAGAGCAGTTTAAAGAAAAATTTTACTTAAATAGTAAAATAGGTGTAGATAGCTCTTTATACTATATGAATAAGATGTTAAATACTAATATAGCATCTTATAAAACATTTGCTTTTTCTGCAATAGAATATTTAAAAACAAGGGAAAAACAATTTGTTGATCTACAATTTTATAAGGATAGTATTCAAAATTATCTTCCAAAGATATCAGAAACGAAAAAGAATCATACAATACTTTTCGATATACATATATTATTAGGAAATACTAATAAAAGAAGAGAACTTATAAAACCAGCATTAGAAAACTATATAAAAGCTGAAAATTACGCTATCGCAGCAAATGATATTGAACGAATTATTAAAATAAAAGGAAATATTGCTTTAATACACCAAAACATAGGTGAGCTTAGCAAAGCCTTAAACGAAGCAAAAAAAACACTTAGTCTTATAGAAAAAAACAAAGACTTTTTAGCAGACAAATACCAACTTAGAAAATATAAAACAGTATTAAATGTAGGAGCAATATATACTACATTATTAGATAACACAATGAATCACCAATATGCAGATTCAACTTTGTTCCACTACAATTCATTACTTAAAGATAAAAATATTGAACTTAGTTCTTATCGTTATGCCAGAATCTATTATAGCTTAGGAACCGTTTATACTTTGAAAAAAGAGTATTCAAAGGCTAGTTATTTTCTTAAAAAGAGTATAGCACTTTTTAAAAAAAATAATTCGTTTTCCTACTTATATAAAAGTCATTATAATATTGGCTATAATTATTTAATGGCAAATAACTTAGAAAAAGCAAAAAAAAGTTTTTTTTCGGTACTTCAAATAAAAAAAGACACCCTTTTAGATACTAAATATGTAAACACACACAAATATCTTTTTGAAATATATTTAAAACAGAATAAAAATGATTCTGCTAGTTATTATTCAAATCGTTATCACAAATTGCTTAACCTAGCATCAACAAAAGAGAATAAACAAATTATAGGGGCTGTTAAAGTAGACGCTGAAAATAATTATAATAAGAAAATTGATACATTAACAAAAAATACTACTAAAAAAACCTACTATTATATTGCTATTATTTTAGGTTTAATATTAGCACTAGTAGCAAGTATTTACTTAATTATTAAAAATACTAAAGAAAAAAAGGAAACTAAAAAAAGATTAAGTGAGTTATTAAGTAAGGTTTCAAAAAACGAAAAATTAAAAGACAAAAACTTTTCACTTCCTAAAAACTTAAACATAAAAAATGAGCAACACCAACAAATTATCAATGGTTTGTTAAAAATAGAAGACAAATTATACTATTTAAAAGAAGAATTTAATTTATATAATGCTGCAAAAAAAATAGGTACTAATACTACCTATCTCTCTAAAGTAATAAAAGAATACAAAAAGATGAGTTTTAGCGAATACACTAATGAGTTAAAAATAAATTATATTGTAAATGTAATGAGTAACGATAAAAAAGTAAGAGCTTATACTACTCAAGCTATAGGAGAAATTGGTGGCTATAAAAATGCGAAGTCTTTTACTAGAATCTTTAAAAATTACACAGGAATAACTCCTTATCAATTTATAGAAAAAATTAATAAGGAGTTATAATTTAATTGCTCTAAATACAATCTATAAACATATTGCAGGTTCTCCTTTCTTATTAATATATGTAGATCCTAATGGTAATTTAAAACAATTTTCTTCTCCATCTGTATCTGGTCCTCCTTTCAAACTAGGACCTTCAGCTTTAACATTATACTGCTCTTCCCTTGTTAATTGATAAGCCTTTAAAGTATCAATAAATAATAGTTTCATAATTTATCTGTTTTAGTTAGGTGAAGTTATGTTTTTTATTAAATAATTTTCACAAATTAACCCCCTTCAAAACAAAAGCAACATAAGTAACTGATAGATAATTACTTAAACATGTTTTTAGTTACCACAATTTTAAAATAATACCTCCCTTTTTTATAAATAACAACCTTCGATACTTCTTTTATCTTATTAAAAACTCAATATTTGGAAAAAGAAACACCTAATAAATAGATGTTATTTTAAAAATATAAAGATTTAATAAAACATATTAACATGGTTAAATATCTATAGGAAGCTGAAAATATAGGTATCATTTTTTTACAAAAACTATAGAGTAAGCATTTAAACTAAAAACTTATAAAAATGAAAAAAGCATTTTTTTTATCAAAAGGATTGGAGAAATTTTCAAACTTAGAAATTAACGATTTAGCACCTATTAAAGGGGGGGCGCTATATATTGAAGAGAAGATATATTACCCTACTAGTGGTGGTGGTAAATTATGTCCTTCTGGAATGGTTTGGAGTAATAGTCTAGGTAAATGTGTTACTGTTATTCTTAAAGATGTAAATCACGCAGTAAGATAATATTTCTTTTAAAATACTCAAGGAAATTGTAAAAACACAATTTCCTTGTTGTTATATTAATAAATCATAAATCATGGATTTTAACTCATTAGCTATCAAAGTAGCTAGTCGATGCAACCTAAATTGCTCATATTGCTTCATGTACAATTTAGGAGACACTACTTATAAAAAACAACCTAAATTCATGTCGTATGAAACAGTTGATCATATAATTGAAAAAGCAAAAAATCATATAAAAAAATATAATAAAAAAGAGTTCTCTTTTCTATTTCATGGAGGTGAACCTTTGTTAGCTCCTAAAGAATTTTATATTGATTTTATTAATAAAGTTAAAAAAATACAAAACGAACTTAATGATGTATTTTTTTCTTTTGACTTACAAACAAACGGGGTTCTACTGGATGAAAGCTGGATTCAATTATTTAAAGAATTAAACATTTCTCCTAGCGTTAGTGTTGATGGTACTAAAAAAGCGCATGATATGTTTCGAGTAGATCATAAAGGTAATGGTAGTTATGATACTGTCTTTAAAAGCATCGGATTATTAATAAAAAAAATGACTTTTGCTGATATAGCATGTGTTATTAACATTAAAGAGACTCCAAAAGAGATATATGAAAGTTTTAAAGAAATGAACGTTAGTTATGTGAATTTTTTAATCCCTGATTACACTCATGATAATTTTCCTTTTAATAGTAAAGAAGGCTTAATGGGAGATTGGTTAATTAAATTATTTGACATTTGGGTTAATGATGCACAACGATATAAAATTCCATTATTTATAGGTTTATTAAATACTTTAATGAGAGTTAATGAGAATACAAAAAACGAGTCGACTGTTTTAATTATTGAAACTAATGGCGAAATTGAAGCTATTGATTCTTTAAAAGCCTGCGGTCATGGGTTTACTAAAACTGGCTTAAATATTAAAGAAGATAGTTTTCAAGATATTGAAAAAACATCTTTAGGTAAGTTATATTTTAATGATTTTAATTCTAAACTTTGTAAGCAATGTTTAGAGTGTCCTTTAAAAGAAGTTTGCAAAGGAGGTAGATTAGTTCATCGTTATAGTAAAGAAAACGGATTTAATAACCCTTCTATTTACTGCAATGATTTGATTAAATTGATAGCTCATATCCAGAAATTTTTTATCTCATGTTACCCTGATTTAAACAAAAAAGAGAACATAGAGGAAATATCACCTGATGAAATCATAAACTACCTTACTTCTATTCATGAAAATTCTGAATCTATCTACAAAAAAGAATTAGAGCTGTTTTCTGAAATAAATATGAGAAGTGCGTCATAATAATTGTGAGGTAAAAAATTCTAAAATATTTCTGACCAGCTCAATATATTAATTAATGCGAAACCTGAAAAGCATATAATAGAGTAAGGAACAAAAAAATAGAAAACATGTTAGAATCAATTTCAAAACTAGGTACTGTTTTAAACAAAAAAACGCAAAAAACAATTAATGGAGGAGCAGGCGCACCTTGTAAATTACGTTATTGCCCGCCAAAATCTGGAGGTAAAATCTATATGCTACCTGATGGCACTTGTAGATGTGGATGGCATGACAACTTTCCTGTAGGCCTTTAATTAGACTATAAAAAGCCGCTAGTTAATCTACCATAAACTTAATTATGTGAATTCTATCCTTAATATTTTATAAAAACTGTATTTTCTTATGCTTTAGATTACAGTGAAAACCTGTTTAAATAGTGTAAAAAAGAACAAAAAAAATTAAAGATAGACAGATACAATGTCCCTAAAATCACGTACTCGTTTGTGTTTTTTCTGGTTGCTATTGTATTTAAACCAAGTAAACCTCTTATAAACAAGGTAAAATAACTTAATCATATTGAAAAACTCCTAATTAATATAAAAATTAGTTAGGAGTTTTTTATAATTAAATTAAAATTTCTATTACACTAACTTCTTTGCATTTTTTACTTTTTGCTTAGTAAGTGCAATATCAATTACTTCATGCATTTCGGTTACATAATGGAATGTTAATCCTTTTAAGTAACTTTCTTTTATCTCTTCAATGTCTTTTTTATTATCAGCACATAAAATTAGTTCCTTAATATTTGCACGTTTTGCTGCTAATATTTTTTCTTTAATTCCACCTACTGGTAATACTTTACCACGTAACGTTATTTCACCAGTCATGGCTAATCTATTTTTAACCTTACGCTGTGTAAATACCGATACTAAAGAAGTTAACATCGTAATACCAGCACTTGGCCCATCTTTAGGTGTTGCTCCTTCAGGTACGTGAATATGTACATCATATTTTTCTAACACTTCAGGTTTAATTCCAAACTCTTCAGCATTTGCTTTGATGTATTTCATAGCTATTGTAGAAGACTCTTTCATTACTTTACCTAAATTACCAGTAATAGAAAGATTTCCTTTTCCTTTAGACAAAATAGATTCTATAAATAAAATATCTCCACCAACACTTGTCCATGCTAACCCTGTTACTACACCTGCAACGTCATTATTTTCGTATTTATCACGTTCTAAACGAGGAGCTCCTAAAATACTCTCAATATCCTCATTTGTTATCGCAATATTATACTCTTCTTCCATCGCGATAGATTTAGCAGCGAAACGAACAACTTTTGCTACTTGCTTCTCTAAACCACGTACACCAGATTCACGAGTATACCCTTCAACAATTTTTTCTAATTGCTTTTTAGCTACTGTTAAATGCTCAGGCGTTAATCCGTGTTCTTTTAATTGCTTTGGAAATAAATACTTTTTAGCGATTTCAACTTTTTCTTCAATTGTATATCCAGTAACATTAATAATCTCCATACGATCACGTAGTGCCCATGGAATTTGCCCTAAATTATTCGCTGTAGCAATAAATAATACTTTAGATAAATCATAACCTACTTCTAAGTAATTATCATAAAACTCAGTGTTTTGTTCAGGATCTAATACTTCTAACATTGCTGAAGAAGGATCTCCTTGATTACTCTGACTTAACTTATCAATTTCATCTAATACAAATACAGGATTTGATGTTCCAGATTTTTTAATATTTTGAATTAAACGCCCTGGCATTGCACCAATATATGTTTTACGATGCCCTCTAATTTCAGCCTCATCACGTAAACCACCTAATGACATACGTACATATTTACGCCCTAATGCCTCTGCTACCGATTTACCTAATGAAGTTTTACCAACACCTGGAGGTCCGTATAAACAAAGAATCGGTGATTTCATATCTCCACGTAATTTTAAAACAGCTAAATGTTCTATAATACGTTCTTTAACTTTTTCTAACCCAAAATGATCTCTATCTAATATTTTCTGAGCTCTTTTTAAGTCGAATTTATCTTTAGAATATTCATTCCAAGGCAATTCTAACATTAACTCTAAATAATTACGTTGTACACCGTATTCTGCCATTTGAGGATTCATTCGTTTTAAACGACTTAATTCCTTCTCAAATGTCTCAGCAACATCTTTATTCCATTTTTTTGTTTTAGATTTTATTCTCATTTCATCTAACTCCTGATCATGAGAAACACCACCTAATTCATCTTGAATAGTTTTTAATTGCTGATGTAAATAATATTCACGCTGTTGCTGATCTAAATCAGAACGAGTTTTAGACTGAATATCATTACGTAATTGTAATTTTTGGAGTTCTTTATCTAAATTTTTTAATGTTAATAGTGCACGCTCTTTTAAGTTGTCTTTTTCAAGTAAAACTTGTTTTTTAGCAACACTTAATTCCATATTAGATGAAATAAAATTCACCAAAAACGAATTAGACTTAATATTTTTAATCGCAAAAGAAGCTTCTGAAGGTAACATTGGGTTTTCTTTAATAACCTCTAACGCTAACTCTTTAATAGATTCTATAATTGCATCAAATTCTTTTTCATCATCAACTTCTTTATCATCTATTGCTTCATGAACCTTTGCCTTTAAATATGGTTCTTCTTGCGTAATTTCATCAATTTCAAAACGTTTTTTACCTTGAATAATTATTGTTGTATTACCATCAGGCATTTTAAGAACACGTAAAATTTGCGCTACAACTCCTGTTTTATGAATATCATTTAAGCCAGGATCCTCAACATCGCCATCTTTTTGTGCTACTACTCCAACTATTTTGTCACCTTTATTTGCATCCTTTATTAACTGAATAGATTTGTCTCTACCAGCAGTTATAGGGATTACAACACCTGGAAACAATACCGTATTTCTTAAAGGTAAAATAGGTAACTCAGCAGGTACCTTTTCTTTATTTATTATCTCTTCATCTTCAGGTGTTAATAATGGAATTAATTCTGAATCTTCATTAAAAGCATCTTGAAGCGACAAATTGTCTAAATGTATTATTTTTGATTTACTCATATCTTTTATATCTGTCATAGTGACATTTTTATAATGTATATAACATTACAAAACGCACTTTTTAAACTGTAAATATTTGATAAATAGTCAACTATATTGATTTCAACTATTTCAACTACTTTTATAAGTCAATTGTTATGCCAAGTAAAAATTTATTTATTTTGTAACTAATTACTAAATGAATCGTCATAATTAATATGTTTTACAAAAAAGCGAACTAACAATGAAAACTAAATTACTATTTTTTTCTATCATTTTACTTATAATTAGTTGTTCTACAAGTAAAAATTCAGATGATTTTATAAAAAGCGCTACAGGGCGTTATTTTTTTAATGCTGATGAAGTTATAACCGTTAAATTTAATGACAGTAAACTACTGTTAAAATGGCGTAACCAAAACTTAACACCTTTAAAAATAAATGACACCACTTTTTATGTTAGTGAATTAAATGAAAAACTAATTTTTAATACTTTTAAAAATAAAATTGAATTAGCAAAAAAACGGGAGCATAAAGATAAATTATATGTTTTTAATAAGTTAAAAAATGGAGAAAAAACACCTAGTGAATATCTTGCTTTAAATAACTTTAAAGCTGCTTTAAATGGTTATAAATCGATTAAACAAAAAGACAGCTTAAACCCTGTAATCAAAGAAAACACTTTAAACCGTTTAGGATATAGCTATCTTTCTAGAAAAGAATATGAAAAAGCAATTAATATATTTAAAATTAATATCGAGTTATACCCAAAAAGCTCGAATACTTACGATAGTACAGGTGATGCATATTCTAAAATGAATGACACTTTAAAAGCCATAACATATTATAAAAAATCGTTAGCTGTAAATCCTGAAAATAGAGGTTCTAAAAGAGCCTTAAATAAATTAACGAAAAAAGAATAATTTTAATGGAGCATTTAAAATTTCCGATTGGTAAACCTAATATTCCTAATGAAATAGCTTCTATTCATATTTTAGAATGGATTGAAACTTTAGAAACCTTCCCAACCAAGTTAGGCACTTTGGTTGAATATTTATCTGAAGAACAATTAGATACTTGCTACAGAAAAGAAGGTTGGTCTATAAGACAGGTTATTCATCATTGTGCAGATAGTCATCATAATTCATATACTCGTTTTAAATGGGCATTAACTGAAGATACTCCTGTGATTAAGGTATATTATGAAGATCGTTGGGCAGAATTATTTGATTCGAAGTTTGCTCCTATTAAACTTTCTCTAGATTCACTAAAAGCGTTGCATGCTAAATGGGTATACCTTTTAAAAGGATTAACAAATGATAATTTAAATAAGTGTTTCATTCATCCTGATGGGCTTGAAAAAATTAGTTTAAAAGAAAATATTGCTATTTACGCATGGCATTGTAATCATCATTATGAACACATAAATCAGTTAATAATTAAAAAGAAATGGTAATAAAAGTTAACTAGAATTAATAATATTGATTTGGCTGTAATTATCAATAATTATTATTTTAATAAACTTTATATCTAATATTATAGGCATTCATTACATTGAAAATGAAGTTTATTTGTAAATGAATTATTTTAAAAACTATAAATATTTTTTAAAGGTATTTATAGTTTTTTCTTCTTTAAAAAGTTACGATTATTCATTTCACAGTTTCTTAACTCGTTTCAATTCAATAATTCTTATTTTTGCTTTATGCAAAAAACATATTTATTTCTTATCGTATTTATATTTGTATCAATAACTGGGTACTCTCAAAATCAAAAATTAAAAGGTCAGGTTGTTCATGCTGACACCAAAAAACCTTTAAGTGCAGCACATATTTTAAACTTAAACTCTGTTACAGGTACCATTACTAATGAAAAAGGTGTATTTGAGCTAACATCAAAAGCAAACGATACTATTTTAGTTTCATTTTTAGGTTTCTCATCAATCAAACTAAAAGTTACAAATGACCTTTTAAAAGGAAATGAAGTTGTAATATCTTTAATAGAAAAAGATGAAGAAGTTAAAGAAATAGTTATTAAATCTACAAAACTTATTGGTGTTTTAGAAGTTGATGTTAAACAAGTTCCTAAAGATAGGTTTACAAGAATACATATAAATGGTTTACCACAAACTTATGAAATTGGTAGACCTCAAAAAATATCATCTCCAATCGCAAAATTATTAAATCCTGTTGATTTAGTTTATAATCTCTTCAGTAAAAAACCAAAGCAACTTAAAAAACTTAAGAAGTTGAAAAAAGAAGACGACTTACGTAAAATGTTAGCAGGTAAGTTTGATAGAGAAGTTATGATGGAATATCTAGAAATGGATAGGCAAGAACTGAATAAACTTTTATCAGACTGTGATTATTCTGAATATTTTATAAAAAAAGCAAGTGATTTACAAATGATTGAAGCAGTATTAAATTGTTACGAAAATTATAAAGCTTTGAAAAAAGGTAAAATTGAAATAAATAGATTACCTGAGAATAGGAATTAACTAATAAAAAGCAGCAAAAAAATGCTGCTTTTTTTATACAATTATTTCGCGCAAAAAAAGTAAATTTGCATTTTTACAACAATAAGCAAACACAACACTAAAAATGATTCATTTCTTTGGAAACAAAAACAGTAAAGTATTCGCTGTTCAAACAATAAAAGAATTAACTACAGAAACAACTTCTAAATTGACTTGGCTTTTTGCCAATCAACCTAAAATAGAACAAGCATCAATAGATGCTTTTTTTGTTGGTCCTAGAGCTGCTATGATTACTCCTTGGAGTACAAATGCTGTAGAGATTACTCAAAACATGGGTATTTCTGATATTATAAGAATTGAAGAGTTCTCTGTAATTACTGAAGATTTTTCTGATTTTGACCCAATGATTTCTGAGAAATTCAATGGTTTAAATCAAGATTCATTTAAAATTGAAATTCAGCCCGAAACTATTTTAGAAATAGATAATATCGCTGAATATAATGCACAAGAAGGTTTATCTTTAAGTGACGAGGAAGTAACATATTTAGAAAGTGTTGCAACTAAAATTGGAAGAAAATTAACCGATTCTGAAGTATTTGGGTTTAGTCAAGTAAACTCTGAACATTGTCGTCATAAAATATTTAACGGAACTTTTGTTATTGATGGAGAAGAGCAACCTACTTCTCTATTTAAAATGATAAAAGAAACATCTAAACAATTTCCTAACGATATTGTTTCTGCATATAAAGACAACGTTGCTTTTATAAAAGGTCCAAAAGTGGAACAGTTTGCTCCTAAAACAGCAGACAAACCAGACTTTTATCAAACAGAAAATTTTAATTCTGTTATTTCTATAAAAGCAGAAACACATAATTTCCCAACAACTGTTGAGCCTTTTAATGGTGCAGCAACAGGTTCTGGAGGAGAAATCAGAGATAGACTTGCAGGAGGAAAAGGTTCTTTACCTTTAGCAGGAACAGCTGTTTATATGACTTCTTACTCTCGTTTAGAAGCTTCTATAGATACTGTTAAGAATATAAGATATTGGGAAAATAAATTTGAAGCTAGAGATTGGTTATACCAAACTCCAATGGATATTTTAATAAAAGCATCTAATGGGGCTTCAGATTTTGGAAACAAATTCGGACAACCTTTAATCACAGGTTCTGTATTAACTTTTGAACATGAAGAAAACTCTTCTTCTAGTGAAGCTAAACCTAGAAAATTAGGGTTTGATAAAGTTATTATGCAAGCTGGTGGAATTGGTTATGGAAAAGCAGAACAAGCTTTAAAAGATACTCCTAAAAAAGGTGATAAAATTGTAATTCTTGGTGGTGAAAACTACAGAATTGGAATGGGTGGAGCCGCGGTTTCATCTGCTGATACAGGGGCTTTAGATTCAGGAATTGAATTAAACGCTGTACAACGTTCTAATCCAGAAATGCAAAAACGTGCTGCTAATGCAGTTCGTGGAATGGTAGAAAGTGAAGAAAATTTTATTGTTTCTATTCATGATCATGGTGCTGGTGGACATTTAAATTGTTTATCAGAATTAGTAGAAGATACTGGAGGTAAAATTGATTTAGATAAATTACCTGTTGGAGACCCTACCCTATCTGCGAAAGAAATTATTGGTAACGAATCTCAAGAAAGAATGGGGTTAGTTATTGCAGAAAAACATATAGATACTTTACAAAAAATTGCAGAACGTGAGCGTTCACCAATGTATACTGTTGGTGAAGTTACAGGTGACGATCGTTTTACTTTTGAATCTGAAACCAAAGGCGATAAGCCAATGGATTTAGCTTTAGAAGATATGTTTGGTTCTTCTCCTAAAACTGTTTTAACTGATAAAACTGTAAAAAGAAACTATAAGAACTCAAGATATAAAGTTAAAAATTTAAACAACTATTTAACACAAGTTTTACAGTTAGAAGCTGTTGCTTGTAAAGATTGGTTAACAAATAAAGTAGACAGATGTGTTGGTGGTAAAGTAGCCAAACAACAATGTGTTGGCCCGTTACAAATTCCGTTAAATAACGTTGGTGTAATGGCGTTAGATTATAATGGAAAAGAAGGTGTTGCAACTTCAATTGGACACGCTCCTATTGCAGGATTAATTGATCCTGCTGCAGGAAGTAGAAATGCAATTACAGAATCTTTAACCAATATTATTTGGGCTCCTTTAAAGGATAATTTAGATTCAATTTCATTATCTGCAAACTGGATGTGGCCTTGTAAGAATGAAGGTGAAGATGCTCGTTTATACAAAGCTGTAAAAGCTGTTTCCGAATTTTCTATCGATTTAGGAATCAATGTACCAACAGGAAAAGATTCTTTATCAATGAAGCAAAAATATGCTGATGATGAAGTAATTTCTCCAGGAACTGTTATTATTTCTGCTGCAGGAAACTGTAGTGAAATAACTAAAGTTGTTGAGCCTCTTTTAAAAATTGATGGAGGAAATATTTATTATATTAATATTTCTCAAGATGAATTTAAATTAGGAGGAAGTTCTTTTCACCAGGTTTTAAATACCATTGGAAATCAAGCTCCTGATGTAAAAGATCCTGCTTTTGTAAAGAATACTTTTAATACCATTCAAGAATTAATTAAAGGTGATAAAATTACTGCTGGGCATGATGTTGCTTCTGGTGGTTTAATTACAACTTTATTAGAAATGTGTTTTGCCAATGTTAATTTAGGAGCAGATTTTAATATTTCTGCCTTAAATGAAGAAGACTCTATAAAAGTATTATTTGCTGAAAACTCAGGAATTGTTTTTCAAGCAGATGCTTCAGTTGAAACTATTTTATCAGAAAATAAAATTGAATTCTTTAATATTGGAACTGCAAATAATACAGGAACTGTAAATATTGAAAATAACGAAGATACTTTCTCTTTTGATGTAACTGAAACGAGAGATGTTTGGTATAAAACTTCTTATTTATTAGATCAAAAGCAAACAGCTAACAATTTAGCTAAAGATCGTTTTGACAATTATAAGAATCAACCTTTACAATACACCTTCCCTACTCACTTTACTGGTAAGTTACCTGTAAATTCAAATGAAGGAAAGCGTCCGAAAGCAGCAATTATTCGTGAAAAAGGTTCTAACTCTGAACGCGAAATGGCTAATGCAATGTATTTAGCTGGTTTTGACGTAAAAGATGTTCATATGACCGATTTAATTTCTGGTCGTGAAACATTAGAAGATATTCAATTTATTGGAGCTGTTGGTGGTTTTTCTAATAGTGATGTTTTAGGTTCAGCTAAAGGTTGGGCAGGAGCATTTAAATACAATGAAAAAGCGAATACTGCATTAAATAATTTCTTTAAAAGAGAAGATACCTTATCTGTTGGTATATGTAATGGTGCACAATTATGGATGGAGTTAGATTTAATTAACCCTGATCATAAAGTTCATGGTAAATTAGTTCATAATGACTCTCAAAAACATGAAAGTTCTTTTACATCTGTTAAAATTCAAGAAAATAATTCTATAATGTTATCTTCTTTAGCTGGAACAGAATTAGGTGTTTGGATTTCTCATGGTGAAGGTAAATTTAACTTACCAGAAGCAGAAAGTAATTATAGTATTGTTGCTAAGTATGGTTATGAAGGATATCCTAATAATCCAAATGGTTCAGATTTTAATACTGCAATGATGTGTGATACAACTGGGCGTCATTTAGTTACAATGCCACATATAGAACGTTCTACTTTTCAATGGAATTGGGCAGATTATCCTACTGGAAGAAAAGATGAAGTTTCTCCTTGGTTAGAAGCCTTTGTAAATGCTCGTAAATGGGTTGAAAACAAATAATTTTCAGCTTTAGTTTATATATTTAAAAGGGCTTTTCTTAAAGCCCTTTTTTTTGTTCTTATATTAGAAAAATAAAATTATTTATAAATGAAAATTCCAAAAAAATATCAATTTATAGTTGAACTAGGAAAAGCTCTTCATATATACGGTATACCTTCATATAAAATTGAATCTTATTTAATCGAAGTTGCAAAGACTAAAGGAATTGTAGGTAGCTTCATGGATTTTCCAACATGGATAAATTATGTTTTTTACGAAGATCAAAAATCTTATAACTATATTGAATGTATCCCTCCTGGTCAGCTAAACTTAGGAGCATTTTCTAAAATTGCAGAACTCACTAATAAAGTAATTAATTCTGAAATTGATAACGATTCTATAACTAACGAATTAAATATTATTCATTCTAAAACTAAAGAGGTAAATCATGTATTTTTAACCTTTTCCTATGCATTTGCAGCTGGTAGTTTTAGCCTATTAATAGGCTCAAATTGGGTGTCTTTTGGAGTTTCTTTATTTTTAGGGGCATTTATATACCTTCTAGTATATTTAGCTACAAAATCAAAATATATAGAAAATATATTCGAATCTTTCAGTGCGTTGATTGCAACCATTGTAAGTTGTCTTTTAACTTTAGTTTTTCCAGAACTTAATTTAGGTTTAACCATATTAGCTTCCATCATTATTTTTATTCCGGGATTAGCAATTACTACTGCTTTAGAAGAAATAACGTCTAAAAATTTAGTTTCTGGAGGAGCAAAGCTTTTAGACTCAATTCTCTTATTATTTAAACAGTTTTTTGGTGTATTACTTGGTTTAGGCTTAATGACATCTTTCATTGATATCGATTTAACTTATCATGTTTCTGAAACACCAAAATGGACTATCTTTTGTGCTGTACCACTGCTTTCAATTTCTCTCTTCCCCATATTTCAGGTACGAAAGAAAGATATGTTTTTTGGTGTATTAACAGGAGCTTTAGCTTTTTTTATAACTGTTTTATTATCAGGATATGGAATATTAGTGAGTACTTTTATTGGAACCTTGGCTGTAGTTGGAATAAGTCGTTTATTTGGTAGAATTTCTAAAACACCAAAAACAGTATACTTAACGCAAGGTATTATAATGCTTGTACCTGGAAGTAAATCTTTTATGGGATTAAGTAATTCATTATTAAACTCTTCTATTGCAGGTTCTGTAAACTTATTTGAACAAGTCGCTTTTATACTAATGGGTATAATTGGAGGGCTTCTTTTTGCAGGTACATTTAGAGAAAGAAGTAATAAAAAACACTAAATCACAATTTGGTCAGAAGCTTTTGTAAATGAGCTGAAAGAAACCAGTTTTTGAAATACTTCAAAAACTGGTTTTTATTTTAAAATTAAGTCCTTTACTCTTTCTAATAAAAAAGCCAATTCCTTCCTCTCTTCTTCTTCTAAATGGTCAGTAGTTGATAACACTAATTCTGCAGACAGCTTATTTAATTTTTCATATACTTCTCCCCCTTTTTCTGTTAAACTTAATAAATATATTCTTTTATCCTGTAAAGATTGCTTTTTAGTGATCAGTAATTCATTTGTTAATTTTTTAACGATACGACTTAAATACCCTTCATCTAAATTTAATTGTTCATTTATAACAGTTGCAGATGAGTTTGGATGAAAAGACAGTTCGCTTAAAATATGAGCTTCCGTAAATGAATAATTACTGTCGAGAAAACTGGTTTGAAGCATCCCTATCAATCTAGCATACTTTTTATTAAAATCTATTATTTTATTTATATCATTTATTTCCATAAATCAAATATAAACATTTTACTTGCTTAAGTCAATTAAATTTCAATATATTTGACTTAAGCAAGTAATTTAGATTATAATGAAATATAAAAACGGTACTGGAATATTATTTTCATTTCTTTGGGCAACAGCTGCTATAGCTATGAAAATTGGTATTTTATCAGTAGATCCATTAATTTTAGCTATCATTAGGTTTCTAATTTCAGGGTTAATAATGATCATTATATCAACGTTTTTATTAAAAGAAAAAATATCAAAGAAAAATGACTGGTACCAAATATCTATTTTGGGTTTGCTTAATATTACCATTTATCTAGGTTGTCTTTTTACTGCTATTATGACTATATCTGCAGGACTATTAAATTTATTTATAGCTATAAATCCTATTTTAATCACTTTATTTACCAGTTATTTTCTTAAGAGAAAAATTTCAACCAATGAAAAATTAGGTTTCTCTATTTGTTTTATTGGCTTACTTATAGCCACAATACCAACGCTAAAAGAATCTAAATCAAATTTTTTTGGTATCTGTTTATTAATTTTAGGAATGACATCCTACTCACTAGGAAGTGTATATTATAAAAAAAATGAATTGAAACTATCTAATTTAACAATTAATGGTTATCAGACTTTTATTGGTGGTTTATTTTTACTTCCAATAGCGTATTATTACAAGTCTCAGACTATTCTCTATGACACTAATTTTTATGTATCCTTAGTTTGGTTAACTGTTGTAATTTCAATTTTCGCTAATAACATTTGGTTTAGTTTATTAAAAAAAGATACAGTAAAAGCTAGTAAATGGTTATTCTTAGCTCCTATTTTTGGATATTTTTTATCATTTGTTTTACTAGGTGAAGAAATAACTATATATGCTTACCTTGGAATAGTATTGGTTCTTTTGGGTTTAAAAATAAATAAGTAATGTAATATAAGTAACTAGTTGTTTCATAATTAATTACATAATAAAATAAGATATACTACATGAAATTCCCCCTAATTAAGAAAAAGTAAAAGTGTTTTTAAATAGATTGAAAGTAAAATTTAGTGTTTTATTAACAAATGTTTATAAAAAAGTTACTTATTTCATCGTATATTTGCAGTACATTAATACTATTAATCTATTTTTGAAGGGGTAGATTAAAAAAAATAAGAAGGCACATTGTAATAATGTGTCTTCTTTGTTTTTACTGTATATTTAAAACTTTGCGTTATATTGTAACTTTTACAAATAAAACATGACCAAAATAAATACTCTTCCTCGTACTTTAAATGATTTAAAAACACCAAAAGGTAGTTTTATTCTTGGCAATTTAAAAGATTTTAAAAAGAAAAATAAACATCGAATTTTAGAGGAATGGGCTAAACAGTTTGGAGAATTATATACCATAAGACTAGGGCCATTGAAAGTTTTAGTATCTGCAAACACAGATTTAAATACTACCATTTTACGCCAAAGACCTACAAAATTCAGACGCCTTTCTAAAATTAATGAAGTATTTGTTGAAATGGGGTTTCATACTGTGTTTAATGCAGAAGGAGATCATTGGAAAAAACAACGTAAGCCTGTAACTGAGGCTTTAAATGTAAAAAAAGTAAAAGGATACTTCCCTGTAATTCAAAAGAAGACAGAAAATTTTATCTCCAAAATTAAAGTATATAGTTCTACTGAAGAGACTGTTGATATTATACAAGATTTTATTGCATTTACGATTGATGTTACAACAGAAATAGCTTTTGGTTATAAATTAAATACAATTCAGAATAAAGAGGATAGTTTTCAAAATCATTTAGAAATTATATTTCCAATGATTAATGATCGAATTACAGCCCCTTTTCCTTTATGGCGTATATTTCCTAAAACTAAAGATAAGCAATTAAAAAAATCATTAAAAGCTATAGAAAACATTATTCATCAGTTTATTAAAGATGCAAAATATAGATTAGAAAAAAATGAAGAATTACGAAATAATCCTTCCAATTTTTTAGAAGCATTATTGGTTGAAAGTGAAAAAGAAGATAGTGTTTTTGATGAAAAAACTTTATACGGAAATGTTATTGCTATGCTATTAGCTGGTGAAGATACTACTTCTAATACCTTATCTTGGACTCTTTTCTACCTTGCCCAAAACCCTGAAGTAGTTGAGAAAATAAGAAATGAATCTAATCTTACTTATCAAGATGCTATTCCTGAAAATTATGATCAATTAAGTCATTTAAAATACACCAATGCCGCTATACAAGAAGCTATAAGGTTAAAACCTACTACTCCAATATTATTTTTTCAAGCAAATGAAGATGTAGTTTTAAATGATTTATCTATTCCAAAAGATACTAGTATTATTCTACAGAATAGCTTTGCTTCTATGCAAGAAAATAATTTTTCTGATCCCACAAAATTTGATCCTAATCGTTGGATAAAATCAGAATGTCCTTATCAAAATCATAAACCAAAAACAATAAAAGCTTTTGGAGGTGGTGCTAGGCTTTGCCCTGGTATGCATTTATCTATGATTGAAATGACAACTGTAATTGCTAGTATCTGTAAGCAATTTGATATAAGTCTTGCTGTTTCACCTTCTGAAATCAAAGAGAACTTTGCTTTTACAGTACACCCAGAAAATTTAAAGGTTCAATTTAAAAAAGTAAAAACTTAACGAATATCTTTTTTAGCCTTTTCTAGTAAACCTAAAGCTACAGAATCCATAGCATTATTTTCAATTAATTTAGCATTAGAAAAAGTATTTTTAAAAAGTTCTTTTATAAATGGCATTTTACTAGTTCCTCCTGTTAAAATGAGATAATCAATACCTGTTTTGTTTACCCCTGCTTGTTTACAACATTCACTAGCTGTGTTAAGAATTTTTTGTATACTGTTTTCTATTGAATCTTCTAAAATGCTTTTTGTAATACTTAAATCAACTGTATTAGGTATAAAATTACTATTAAAATATAATGATTCTTTTTCAGACAACTTAATCTTTGTATTTTCTATTTCACCTAATAGTGAATGTGCATTCTTGTCGTTAATTAATTTTTGAAACTGGATGATTTTTTCTGGATATTTTGAATTTGCTACCATTTTTCTCACTAACATTTCTGTTTTTTTTGAGTATAATGATGTTGTTATTTTATTCCAATCAGCAGCATCTCTATAAGGTGTACTTGGTAATGTTATTCCTTTAAATTTGTCAATACTATTATAACCTAATTCTGGAAAAAATACTTTTAAAGCAAACTGACTATCAAGATCAGTACCTCCTAAAGAAATACCAGATGTTGATAAAATGTTTAATTCATTCTCTCCTTTATTAACCTCTACAATTGTAAAATCACAAGTTCCTCCTCCTAAATCTGCTACAATAGCTAACGATTTATCTTTTAAATTCTTTTTATGGTAGTAAGCTGCTGCAATGGGCTCTTCTAAAAAAGAATAATTTTTATAACCTACTTTTTTTATAATAGCTTCTAATTGAGCTATTCCAGAATTAGCTCCACTACTATTTTCAGAAAGACGTACAGGTTTTCCTATTACTACATAATCTGTTTCTTTTGCTGTAAATTTTTCGGTTTTATTTTTTACATACTTTATATAATTAATAATAATATCTTGAAAAGAAATATTGTATCCAGGTCTTAAAACTGTTCTTTGTTCAAAAAAAGTGGTTCCTAAAATTCTTTTAAAGCTTTTCATGTACCTACCATAACCATTATTTATGTAAGTATTTGTTGCAATGTCTCCGTAAATAGGATTTTCTATTTCATTAAAAGGAAAAAACACACAACTTGGTAATGATTTATTATTTTTCTCTAACGGAACCATTATATCTTTTCCGTCTTTATAAATTGTACTAATAGTATTAGAAGTCCCAAAATCTAATCCGCAAACATTATTCATAAAACTAATTTAAAAAACCTGCAATTTAAATGAATATTTATTGTAATGACTGCTAATGTTTCTTTTTTTTAAAGCATACAAGAATTTTATAACATGTAAATAAGAAAAGCTTATGTTACACAATAGTGTTACATAAGCTCCTTATAATAAACTTTCAACAATTAATTTATATTATTAATTATAGATTCACCTATAATAATTCCTTTTTTCAACTCAGCTTTTCCTTTATAATTTATCCTTGATTCACCATATGAGGTTACTTTTATTCTTTTAGATACATTAAATTGAAAGGTTCCATCTCCGTAGGCTGTTATTTTAGTTTCTTTTGATAAAACATTTAAAGCCATTATTTTACTCGCACCATAAGCTGTTATTTTTTGTTTATCAACAGTTCCTTTTTCTATATTTAAAAAACTATCCCCATAAATAGTTACATTAAGTTTATCTACATTAATTTTATTTATAGTAACTTCAGATTTACCATAAATACGTAATTTACATTCTTCTTGTATTAATGGACTCTGAAATGTTATTTTTTCTTCTCCTCTTAAAGAAAACGTTTTAACATCTGAATAAGTAATAATTAGTTTAACAACTCTACCTTTATATAAAGGTACCTTTCTTCTAGAATAACTATTAACTATCTTCTTATTTTTTGTGTAAGTTTTAGCCCCTTCCAAATATATTTGTAATGTTCCGTTAACTATTTCATACTTAAACTTCTCTTTAGAAACATTTATGTCTTCAATTTTAATGCTAGACTTAGTTCCTTTTTTAAAAATTGTTTCTATATGTGGACTTACAATGATTTTATTAAAACTTTGATTTAGTTTTATTGTTTCTTGTGCGTTTATACTATTATCTATAAATAATAAGAATATAAAAAAAGTAAATAATTTAAATTTCATAATTTTTATTTTTAAAATTAGTTTTGAATAGGTGTTTATTATACAAAAGACTTCATAATTTTTTGTCTGTGACTGTTTTTATAATTTATTCAAATTTTAAATATTTTATTAAATCTATTTTAGTTGCTCTATATGCTTTTAAACCAACCACTACAAAAACTAAAACAATTAAAATAATTGGTGTTATTATATAAGGAAGCAATGGCATTTCAATTCTATACACAAAATTATTTAACCAGTTTTGCATAAAATAATAGGCTATTGGAATTAAAACTATTGATGAAGTCACAACAATTTTTAAGAAGTTTTTTAATAGTTGAAACATTATTTCTTTAACAGAAGCTCCTAATGTTTTTCTTATTGCAACCTCTTTTAATCTTTGTTGAATTGTTAATGTAGCTAAAGCAAATAAACCTAAAAGAGAAATTAAAATTACCAATATAGATAATATTAAAAACATTGTCTGTTGCTTTTGATATTTATCATAAGTTTCTGCAAAGTTTTTATCTAAAAACTTATACGAAAAAGGATGTTTGGCGTCTACATTTTGTTTCCAAAAAGTTTCGATTTCTGCAATTGTTTGGTCAATATTATTTTTTTTTATTTTAAATTGAATTGCAGGCATCCACGTTTTTCCAAATTCAAAAGTATTCCATAATCCTAAAAACATTGGTGCAATTTTAGCATCAAAACCCTCAAAATGATAATCTTCAACTACTCCAATAATTTCAAAATTTACGTTATCAGACCAACCAACATCTACAATCTCACCAATTGGTTTTTTAGAAATACCCAACTTTTTTGCAGCTGTTTCATTTATAATTAACTTATTTATAGAATCTGATGCAATGTTTTTTGAAAAATTTCGTCCTTTTAAAACCTTTATTTTTGCAAAATCTATATAGTTATAATCTACTAGATTAGAGGCAGCGTTAAAACCAATGTCATTAATTTTATGGTTTAAAGAAGTTCCATTCACAAAACCATCTCCTGGCACAAACATACTAGATGTAACTGCTATTATATTTTCATTTTTTGATAAAACTTGTTGTGTTAATAAGAATTTTTCATACTCATTTTCGATACTAAATACTTCTACAGAAAGTACTTGCTCTTTATCGAAGCCAAGATCTTTTTGCATCATATAATTAATTTGATTTCCTACAATTAACATACTAATAATAAAAAATCCTGATATTAAAAATTGAAAACCAAGCATTATATTTCTTGCAAAATTTCCTTTCTTACTTTTAGAAATACTTCCTTTTAAAACTTCTATTGCTTTAAAATTCGATAAGTAGATTGCAGGAATACTTCCAACAAAAAATGAAGTAAGTACGGCTACTAAAAATAACGTAAATAATGAACTCGTATGCAAAATTGAAATATCTTTATCTACAAATTGATTAAAAAAAGGCAATACCAACTCTACAATTACAAGCGCAATAACAAAAGAAATGATTCCTTGAAAAACAATTTCAAATACATATTCAAATAATAATTGCTTTTTTGATAAACCTAATGTTTTCTTTACTCCAACTTCTTTAGCTCTCTGACTTGCAGATGCTATTGATAAATTGATGAAATTTACACAAGAAATTACAATTAACAAAACTGATAAACTTAACAAAACCATTAATAATTGATAATTTCCGGTTCCACTTGGTCCTGCTTTTTTTGCAGAACTGTGCAAATAAATAGTATCTAATTTATCTAAAAGAACTGTTGGTATTCCATAACGGTTATCAAATTCCTCTATTGAAATACCAGCCTCATTAGCATAGGGTTTATATGCATTTATAAAAATTTGATTCATCTTTAACTTTAAAGCAGCTAAATCTGTACCTTCTGTAATTCTACAAAACAATTCGTTATTATGGTTTCCCCAGTTAACTTCAAAAGCTTCAGAAAACTGCATCAATAATTCTGGCTCTTGATGTGTATTTTTTGGCAGTTCGTAAACACAAGTTATTGCATAATCTTTACCATTAATTTTAACCAAATTACCAATTGCTTTCTCACCTTTAAAAAGACGATCTGCATACTTTTTTGACAATGCTATATTTGTTCTTGTTTCCGCAAATTTCCCAGCAGAACCTTCTAAAATTTTAAATGGAAAAAATTCAAAAAACTGTGGCTCTGTAAAAATTAATTTATCTGTAAATTCAAACGCATCTTTAAATTGTAAAACTCTACTTCTATAATGTAAACCCACCATTAAAGCTTCTGTAACTTCTGGTAATTCTTTAGGATATGTAAGATACATTCCAGCATTTACAGAGTTCCAAACTTCGCCAGATTTTGGTTGTTTTATATTTACTCTATAAACATCTTCCTTATTTGGGTTCCATTGATTGTAACTCTTTTCTTCATTTAGATATAATAAAATGATTAATAAACCTGCCAAACCAAGCGTTAATCCGCTAATGTTAATTAATGCATTAAGCCAGTTTTTCTTACTATTTCTAAAAAATATTTTAAACCAAATCTGTAACATAATTTTTGCTTTTTATAATGACTTATTGAACTAAAATATCAACTTTATGCTCGTTTGTTTTTTCTGAAATTATTTCTCCATCTTTTAAAGTAATAATTCTTGATGAAAATTGAGCATCGTAAGAAGAATGAGTTACCATTACAATAGTGGCTCCTGTTGCATGTAATTCAGTTAATAATTCCATTACATCATTACCACTTTTACTATCTAAATTACCTGTAGGTTCATCAGCTAAGATTAATTTTGGGTTTGTTATCAAAGCTCTAGCCACAGCAACACGTTGTTGTTGACCTCCAGATAATTGTAACGGAAAGTGTTTTGCTCGATGTGCTATACCAATTCGTTCTAAAATCTCATTAACACGTTGTTTTCTTTCTGATGCTTCTACCTTATTGTAAATTAATGGCAACTCTACATTTTCGTATACTGTTAATTCATCAATTAAATTAAAATTTTGAAACACAAAACCAATATTAGCTTTACGTAAACCCGCTCGTTGTTTTTCATTAAAACGTGCAACTTCAGTTCCATCAAAAAGATAACTTCCGTCATTTGGAGCGTCTAATAAACCTATAATATTTAATAAGGTAGATTTTCCGCAACCTGAAGCTCCCATAATAGATACAAATTCTCCTTCTTTTACTTCTAAACTTAAGCTGTTTAATGCTGTAGTTTCAACTTCTTCTGTTTTATATACTTTTACTAAATTTGTTATTTTAATCATTTTGTATGTTTTAAATTTTGTTTTTATAATTGTTCTCGATACAATTTTTCTTCCTACGTCATAAAAATTACTCGAACTGACATTAGCTTTGCTACTTTGAGACTCTTTTGCTTTGAAACTTTTTTTCTTATTCAATATTTATTTCTTCTACTTTTTTATAATCATCATAACTAGATGTTATTATCCTATCTCCTTCTTTTAATCCCTCTAAAATTTCGTAATAAAAAGGGTTTTCTCTACCAATTTTAATAGTACGTTTTACCGCTTTATTTTTTGTGCTTAATACAAAAACCCAAATCCCATTGGTACTTTGATAAAACTGACCTTTAGGTATTAACAAAGCTTTACTGTTATTAGATAAAAAGACTTTTGTTTTTAAAGACATTCCTCTTTTAATACTCTTAGGAAGTGAATCATTCCTAAAAAGAAGCTCAACTTCAAATTGCCCACTTACAACTTCTGACAATACTTTTGATAATACAATATCGTAATTTTTAGTATTTACAGTAACACTTCCATTTATGTCTTTCTTTAATTTTGAAATGTAATACTCATCTACTCTTGCAGTTAATTTATAACCATCTAAAACATCCATTTTTCCAATTGGTTGACCTTGATTATAACTTTCTCCTAAAATTGGATTGAATGATGATAACAAACCGTCTACTGGAGCTTTCACTACAAAATTCTCTTTATTCTTGCGTAATAATTCTAAACTTTTTTGCATATTAGTAATAGAAACATCTATTCTAGCTAATTGTACATCTCTGCTCTTTTTTTCCTCTGAAACACTTCTTTTAATAACTCCGCTTCTTTCTTTTTGAAACGTATATTCTTGATTCGATTTTTGATAATCATTCTTTGCTACCACTTCTTTCGTGTACAAGGTTGAATCTAATTTATATTGGCGTTTTGCACTTCTAAAATCATTACCAATTCTTAACAATTGTTGATCTAAATTTAATTGTTGGTTCTTAATATTTACTCTAATATTTCTCAAATTATTAATTTGTTCAACAATAACTGTTTCTTGAGTTAAGTAATTTAGTTCAGCATTCGGATTGTATACCTTTAATAATGGTGTTCCCTTTTTTATCATCTGTCCACTTTCAACAAAAATTTCTGAAACAGAACCGCCTTGAATTACATTTACTAAGACTGAAGTTTTTGGCTCTACAGTAGCATTAAATAAAATAACATCTTCAAAGTTTCCACGAGTGACTTCTCTAATACTTAAATTATCTTTTTTTATGTTTGTTTGCTTTTTACGTGTTAAATTCATTAAAATAACACTTAATAATAACACGATTGGAATTCCCCACAATAACATCTTTTTAGTTGTTTTATTCTTTGTTTGTATCTGCTTATCCATTATAGTTTGTCTTCGTTTGGCATAGTTAAGTCCATAAATATGCCAATAGAAAACAAATACCTAAAACACTGATAATTAATTAATTAAATTTAACGTGTTTTTTTAAGGTGTTCAAAAACGAACATTTTTTTGTTCATATTCAAACAATTGATTAACTATGTCGTATGAGAAAAAAAGAAGCTACCATATTAATAGTTGACGATGATGATGATATTTTATTTTCTGCAAGAATAAGTTTGAAAAAATATTTTACTGAAATTACCACCGCTAATAATCCGAAGAAAATAAGTAATCATTTAACCACTGCAACTATAGATGTTGTTTTGTTAGATATGAATTATCGTATTGGATATGAAGACGGTAAAGAAGGTTTATATTGGTTAAACCATATTAAAGAAATTAGTCCAGAGACTACTGTTATTTTAATGACCGCTTTTGGTAGTGTAAATTTAGCTGTTGATGCCATAAAAAAAGGAGCAACTGATTTTATTTTAAAACCTTGGAACACTGAAAAATTATATGGAATTGTAAATGCCGGTGTAGAATTGGCTCGCTCTAAACGAAAAAATACGCAATTAGAAACTGTTCAAAAACTAAATGACAAAGATTTTCATCAACAAACAGAACATATTATTGGTAATTCTTTAGCAATGAAATCTGCTGTTGGTTTAGCTAAAAAAGTAGCTCCAACTGATGCTACTATTTTAATTTTAGGTGAAAACGGAACAGGGAAATATGTTTTTGCTAAAGAAATACATTTGAATTCAGAACGTAAAAATCATCCTTTTATTCACGTTGATTTAGGTTCTTTAAATGAAAATTTATTTGAAAGTGAGTTATTTGGTTATACAAAAGGAGCGTTTACAGATGCGCATAAAGATACTATTGGACGATTTGAATTGGCAAAAGGAGGAACCATTTTCTTAGATGAAATAGGCAACCTTCCACTCCATTTACAATCAAAATTATTAACAGTTGTTCAAAATAGAAAAGTAACTCGTTTAGGTGAAGGGAATGAACGTGCTATAGATGTCCGTATTATTTGTGCTACAAATGCGAATATTCATAAAATGGTAGATGAGCAAACCTTTCGTCAAGATTTATTATTTAGAATAAATACTATTGAGTTGAATTTACCACCTCTTAGAGACAGGGTTGGTGATGTTGAGTTACTAGCCAGCCATTTCTTAAAAAAACTAAATCAGAAATACAGAAAAAAAATAGACGGATTTAGTAAACAAGCTCTCAGTGGATTAAAGAAATATCATTGGCCAGGAAATATTAGAGAAATTGAACACATAATTGAACGTGCCGTTATTATTACTGACAACATTCAAATTCAAACTGAAGACTTACATTTTTCAACTAAAAAATTAGATATATCATTATCTACAAGTCTAAATTTAGAAGAAACAGAGAAATTATTAATTGAACAAGCATTACAAAAACATCAAGGTAATATTTCTAGAGCAGCTAAAGACCTAGGTTTAACTCGTGCTGCTTTGTATAGACGATTAGAAAAACATCAATTATAAATGGGGAAAGCTCAATTTATTCAGATACTTATTAGAATACTGTTATTAATAGTTAACGCTATTTTAATTTTCTTTACCTATACTAAAGGATACGCTATCAATGCTATTGGGTGTTCTCTTTTATTTTTATTTCAATTATTTTTATTTTTTGACTATTTAAAAAAAAAATTTGCTGATATAGAAAAATCGATAGATTGCTTATTATATGATGATTATTCTAATACCATTTCTTCAAAAAAAAGAAAAAACTCATTACACAACAAAACCGCTTTGTTATTAGAAAAACACAGAAAACAAAGTCTTTTAAATACTTCTGAGGCTTTAATTCTTACAAATATTATAGAAAGTTTAAGTATTGGGATGCTTATATTAAGAAAAGATGCGAATCAACAAATTGAAGTTTTTCAAATTAATAAAGCTTTTACTGATTTTTTAAAAATTCCTAAGTTTTATAATTGGGGATTATTAAAAAATAAAATTGGAAATCTTTTAGATTTTATTTCAAAATGGGATGCTATAAAACATACTATTAGTATTGATGTAAACGATACTGAAGAAAGTTTTTTCTTAAAAACATCAGTAACGCAAACAAATGAATACGAATACTTAATTCTTTCTTTAGAAACTATTCAACAATTAATTGATAAAAAGGAAAAAGAAGCTTGGTATAAGTTAATGAATGTAATGTCTCATGAAATTATAAATACCATTACTCCTATTAGTAGTTTAGCCGAAAATTTAGATTCACTTTTACAAGAAAATGAAACAGATGAAGAAACTATTCAAGAATTATCTCAAGGATTACAAATAATAAAAAGACGATCATACCACTTAACTTCGTTTGTTGATACTTATAGAAAATTAGCTGAATTACCATTACCTCAAAAAGAAAACATCAATTTAACACAGGTATTGCAAAACACTTTACTCTTATTTGAACAAGAATTAAAATTAAAGGGTATTATAATAGTATTTAATGCAAATGATAGTATAATTGTAAATGCTGATAAAAAACAGATAGAACAGGTTATTATAAACTTACTCTCTAATTGTTTATATGCTTTAACAGCTATTGAGAATCCTAAAATTAAAATTGAGCTTATAAAAGAAAAAAATAGGACTCATTTTTCTATTACCGATAATGGCATTGGTATTTTAAATGAAATAAAAGACAATATATTTATTCCTTATTTTACTACACGTAAAGATGGTTCTGGTATAGGCTTAACTTTAAGTAAGAGTATTATAGAATCACATAATGGTAGTATTAAATTTACTTCAAAACCACAAAAAACTTGTTTTACTGTTACTTTTTATTAATTTACAATTGTAAACTTATTTGTTTATTCATAATTATTTGTTTAAAAATCAATGGTCTCGTAAATAATATCTTTGATATGTCTTTTAATAAAAAGAGCTGTTTAATAAATCATTAATTATGCTATTTATATCTTTTTAAAGTGCTTATAGAGGTTAATAACTTATAAAATTAGCTATAAATGAAGAGTTTTTACTTCAATAGTGTAGTTTACATTTGTAAATGATTTATATTTTAAGGAATATATTACTTTATCTATTATGATTTCCATAATATGGGAGATTTATGCTTTAATAGACCTATATAATCCATGATTTAAGCTGTTTACATCTTATATTGAGACAATAACCTAATATTTTGATCTTATTAAACAAATTACAATACTCCCCCTATTCTTCATGTAAGGTAGTTAACAAATGTAAATAATGTTTTATCATTACTTCTAATTGACATTTGTACTCACTGCAAACAGGTGTTTATTTCAATTAGTTTTATCACTTACAATAGCTTTTTATTATAATAAACACTTAATTACCTATACTAGAGGGTGTTACATTGACTTATCTACATCTTTAATTCACTTAAAAAGTAATATATTTACTTAAAAACACAATGATTTCACTCTTGCTTATTAATTTACAATTGTATATCTTTGTATTAAATAACCTTAGTTTACAATTGTAACATTTATGGAGCTATTACCAAGATTAAAAAGAATTATTGAACACTATAATTTAACATCATCAACATTTGCAGATACTATTGATGTGCAACGCTCTAGTATATCTCACCTGCTCTCTGGTAGAAATAAACCGAGTCTTGATTTTGTTATGAAAATAATAAACAAATTTCCTGAAGTAGATTTGTACTGGCTATTATACGGAAAAGGTAGTTTTCCTAAAATTGAAGGAATTATTGAACCTAAAAATCAAAATGATATTATTAAAGAAAAAAAGACAGCTCCTTCTCTTTTTTCTGAAAATGAAACATCTGAACAAGAGCCTGAAATAAAATCAAATATGCAATTCTCAGCGGTTGAAAATAAGCAAGCAAATACAAAAAAAATAAGTAGAATTATTCTATTTTTTGAAGATGGAAGCTTTGAAGCTTATAACCAATAATTTTATTAATTTACTTTTTCAACTAAAAAAGTAGTTCGTGTAAACTCTAATAATTCTTAATAATTATATTTTTTGTATATCTCATCTACTCTGTGATAGAAATAAACCGAATCTTTATTTTGTTAAAAAATTAATAAACAAATTTCCTGAAGTAGATTTGTACTGGCTATTATACTTAAAAGGTAATTTCCCTAAATTGAAGGAATTATTCAACCTAAAATAAAAATGATGTCATTAAAGGAAAAGACAACTCCTTCTCTTTTTTCTTAAAATGAAACATATCAACAAGAGCCTGAAGTAAAATCAAATACGCAATTCTCAGCGATTGAAAATAAGCAAGCTAATGCAAAAAAATAAGTAGAATTATTCTATTTTTTGAAAATGGAAACTTTGGAGCTTGCAACCAATAATTTTATTAATTTACTTTTTACTAAAAAAAGTTACTGTAAACTTTAATTACTTTTAAAAATTATCCCTTTTTTTCTTTAAAAATTTGTTAACCAAAAAGTAATAAAAAAAACTATTGTTATAATAATAATAGATTTGAGCTCAATCATGAAAAGGATATATAAATTTTTATAAATAACAAAACCCTGCTATTTAATAATAGCAGGGTTTTATTGTAAAAATATATTTTTGAATATCTTACGTTAACATTCCTCCATCAACAGATAAAGTTTGTCCAGTAATATATGCACTCATATCAGATGCTAAAAACACACAAGCATTTGCAATGTCTTCTGGAGTTCCTCCTCTTTTTAGAGGAATTTCATTACGCCATCCTTCAACTACTTTTTCATCTAATTTTGCTGTCATTTCAGTTTCAATAAATCCAGGAGCAACTACGTTACTTCTAATATTTCTTGAACCTAACTCTAAAGCCACCGATTTAGAAAAACCAATAATACCAGCTTTTGAAGCTGCATAATTTGCTTGACCTGCATTTCCTTTTAATCCAACAACCGAACTCATATTAATAATTGAACCTTTGCGTTGTTTCATCATCGGACGAATAACTGCTTTAGTTAAATTAAAAACAGATTTTAAGTTTACTTCAATAACCTTATCAAAATCATCTTCAGAAATACGCATTAATAAATTATCTTTTGTAATACCTGCATTGTTTATCAATACATCAATACTTCCAAACTCAGTATGTACTTCTTTCGCTAATTCTTGAGCTGCATCGAAATCAGCTGCATTTGATTGATATCCTTTGGCTTTTACACCTAAATCTGTCAATTCTTTTTCTAAAGCATTTGCCGCATCAACAGAAGAACTATATGTAAAAGCAATATTTGCTCCTTGTTTTGCAAACTCTAAAGCTATTCCTCTACCAATACCTCTTGAGGCACCTGTTATAATAGCTGTTTTATTTTCTAATAATTTCATTATCTAGTTGTTTTGATAGTTCAAATATAAAAAGAAAAATCCTGCTAAAGAATACTCTTTAGCAGGATTTTAAATAGTTGTAAAGATATCTTATTAAGATTTTATCTTTTTCTCATTTACATAGTTAAATAAGTAATCAACATCTAATTCTTTAATCTTACCTAATTTTTGTAAAGACTTAATATCTAGATCTTTCTTGTTACCAATAACCATAACATTATAAGATTCTCCTTTTACATTTTTATCAAAGAAAGCTTTTAAATCTTCTATTGTCATTTCTTTAATCGTGTTATACATTTGCTCACGATTATCGTTGTCAATTCCTAATTTCTTTAATCTTTCATAAGACCAAAAAATACTAGATTTTGTAATACGCTGTGCAGCTATCTTTTTTAATGTAGATTCTTTTGCTGCATTAAATTGCTTTTCAGCTTCTGGCATGTTATTCATTAACTCTAACATTGCATCAACAGCTTGCGTTAGCTTATTTGCTTGCGTACCAACATAAGCCATAACGTAATTATTACCATCTTTTTTACGAGCATTGCTATATGATGCAAATGCTGAATAAGCTAATGATTTACTTTCACGAATTTCTTGAAATACAATTGATGATAATCCGCTACCAAAATAGGTATTAAATAATGTTGAAGCTGCTAAGTTTTCTGGTTTAAAAGGTTCACCTTTTGCTAAAAATAATAATTCAGATTGAACCATATCGTAGTTTGTAAAAAACACGTTACCTCCTGTTTCTGTTTCAATATATTTTTTTGCTTCAGGATATTCTTTTAACTCTCCATATATTTTATGATGTGTGTCTAAAGCACTAACCGCAGATTTTACATCTTTACCGTAGTAAAAAACACGTTGCTTATAGTTTTTTAAATCTTTAAGAATACTCACTAACTCAACTGGATCAATTGCTTTTAACTCATCAACTTGCATTATGTTACGTAAACGAGAATCTTCACCATACTTACCATAATTCATTAAACCATTCCAAAGAATATTTTCTTTTTGAGTTTTTCCGTTTTGACGGCCTTTAAAAATCTTCTCTACATATTTATCAAATGCTCTTTGATCTGCTTTTGCATTATCCCATAAATGTTCTAATAACTCTAATCCTTTAGGTAAGTTTTCTTTTAAACCTCTTAAACCTACATACGTTTTATCATCTTGAGCACTTACATAATAATCTACTCCTAATTTATAAAACTCTTTTTTGATGTCTTCAGCTGAATATTTATCAGTCCCTAAAAATTCTAAATAACCAGCAGCAAGACTTAACTTTTTATCGTTGTCTTTACCCATGTCAAAAATAATATTTAAATCAAATAAATCATTATTCTTATTTTCAACATAAGATACTGAAATATCATTTTTAGTTTTCAACTCTTTAATCGCTGTTTTATAGTCAACAAATTTAGGCGCTAATGGAGCCGATTTTTGTTTGTTAAATTCAGTAATAAATTCAGAGCTTTTACCTCTATTTAAATTAACAGGTGTAATTCCTGGGTTTTTAACCTTTACAATATTTTTATCTTCTCCTTTACGCTTGTAGGTTACAACATAGTTATTTTGATAAAATGTATTAGCAAAATCAACTAATTCTACTTTTGTGATTTTCTTTAAATCATCTAAAAATTTAACTTTATCATTCCAATTTTCATGGTGAATAAATGCATTAAAATAAGCGCTTGCTAATGCAGTGTTACTTTCATACTGGCGAGTTTGACTTAATTTTAAATCATTTACCACTGCTTCAATCATCCATTCGTCAAATTCACCTTTCTTTAATTTTTCAATCTGTTCTAATAACAAATCTTTAACCTCGTCTAAAGTTTGACCAGTTTTTGGAGAACCATTAAAAGAGTGATATCCATAATCATTTAAAAATGTTGGCGAACAACCAGCTCTTTGTACCGCTTGCTTTTGATTTAAATTTAAATCAATTAAACCTGCATTACCATTTGCCATAATCATATCGCAAAGTGTAACCATTTTTTCCTCTTTAGTATTTACACCTTTTGAACGGAAAGCTATAGAAATACTTTCTGATGTTGGCCCAAATACTTCTTTAACTATTGATTCTGTAATTGGAGACTCTTTTGGTAAAACAGGATGTGCTAATTCTTTTCTTTCAAATTTACCAAAAGCAGCATTCACTTCTTTAATAGTAGCTTCAAAATCTAAATCTCCAACCAATACAACAGCCATATTATTTGGTACATAGTATTTATCGAAATAATTATGAATATCGATCATTGAAGGATTCTTTAAATGCTCCGCTTTACCAATAGTTGATTGTTGACCATAAGGATGATTAGGAAATAAACCTTTTAACATTGCAGCATAACTCTTTCTGAAATCACTATCCTGACCACGGTTAAATTCTTCAAAAACAGCTTCTAACTCAGTATGAAATAAACGTAATACTAACGAACTAAAACGTTCTGATTCTAAATCTAACCATTTATTTAACTCATTAGCAGGAATTTTGTTTTTATAGACTGTTTCTTCAAACCAAGTATGTGCATTAGTACCTGTAGCACCTAGTGATTCTATAATTTTTTTATATTCACCTGAAGAACCATGTTTAGAAGCTTCTAAAGAAACTTTATCAATTTCTTTATAAAGAACTAATTTTTTGGCTTCGTCTTTTTCTGCTCTATGTTTTTCATATAAATCAGATATTTTATCCAAGAAAACTTTCTCTTTATCCCAATCAAGAGCTCCTATTTTATCCGTTCCTTTAAATAACATATGCTCTAAATAGTGTGCTAAACCTGTAGATTCTTTAGGATCGTAATTTGAGCCTGCTCTTACCGCAATATAAGTTTGAATTTTTGGTTCGTCTGTATTTTTACTTAAATACACTTTTAAACCATTATCTAAAGTATATAAACGTAAGCCTGTTGGATCATTTGTAACAGTTTCGTATTTAAAACCGTCCACACTTTTATGTTCTTCTGTCTTCACTTCATCATTTGAAGTTGCTGATTTCTTACAACTGACAACAGAAATAAGTAACATGCTTACTAAGAGTAATTTAATTTTTTTCATTTTATTTTATTTAGTTAAATTAAAAAACCCGTTGAATTAGCAATTCAACGGATTTTAAAGAAATATATTTTGATATTTTAACAGTTTTTTCCAATCCAAGATATCTATTTATCAGTTCCCTTAAAATACTCTAAATATCAAATTATTCTATTGATTTTTAAGCTCTTTAGTTTTGAACTTTCACAAACTGTAATACATATTTTATTTTTGGGTTTATCAGTGCTTTTATTTTTTATATACTTTTAAACCATTGTCTAATAGTATATAAACAATACGAAACAAACTTATAAAATTTAACAATTAAGTTTAGAATCCTTTAAAAAAATAAAGAACATAGTCTTTATTTTTTTTAGCACACTGATTTTTATAACTTAAAATTATTAAAAAGGTACAGGCCCACCATCTGTTGGTTCTGAAGTAGCTTCGCTTCCTTTAACATATGTTATAAAACCTCCTCCAAGGCCACAAGCATTAGCTATTTCTTGACCAAAATTAGTAGTTAATGAATTACCTCTAATTGATCCACTTCCTCCTCTTGTACAACTATAATAAATAATTAAGTCACCTCCTTTAACTAAATTTAATTCCTCTTTCGTTAATTCTTTTCCTAAATTTTTAATTTGATTCAATTTCATTTTTTTAATTTTATGTTAATAATTTAGCTAATCTAATAAAAAAAGCCTTAATCTTTTAAAAGATTAAGGCTTTTTTTATTAGATTATATTATAAAACTATGCTAAAACTTTTGCTACCATTTCACCAATTTTAGCTGGTGATTCAACAACATGAACTCCATTTTCTGCCAAAATCTTCATTTTTGCTTGAGCAGTATCATCATCACCACCTACAATTGCACCTGCATGCCCCATTGTTCTACCAGCTGGTGCAGTTTGACCTGCAATAAAACCAATTACTGGTTTACGATTACCATCAGCTTTAATCCAACGAGCAGCTTCTGCTTCTAAGTTTCCTCCGATTTCACCAATCATTACGATTGCTTCAGTTTCATCATCATTCATTAATAACTCAACAGCTTCTTTTGTTGTAGTTCCAATAATTGGATCTCCACCAATACCAATTGCTGTGGTTATACCAAATCCTTGTTTTACAACTTGATCAGCAGCTTCATAAGTTAAAGTACCTGATTTAGAAACAATACCTATTTTACCTTTTTTAAAGATAAACCCTGGCATAATACCAACTTTAGCTTCATCTGGAGTAATTACTCCAGGACAATTAGGTCCTACTAAAGTACAATCTAATTGATCTACGTAAGCTTTTACTTTTACCATATCAGCAGTAGGAATTCCTTCAGTAATACAAATAATTACTTTAATTCCTGCTTCAGCAGATTCCATAATAGCATCAGCAGCAAATGCTGGTGGTACAAAAATAATAGAAGTATCTGCTCCTACTTTTTGTACAGCTTCATCAACTGTATTAAAAACTGGTTTACCTATGTGTTCTTGCCCTCCTTTACCTGGTGTTACACCTCCTACGACGTTTGTACCGTAATCGATCATTTGACCAGCGTGAAAAGTACCTTCACTACCTGTAAAACCTTGAACTATAATTTTTGAATCTTTATTTACTAAAACACTCATTGGTATATTTTTATTTAATTTTAAGCTTCACAAAAATAGTTTTTTGTAATTGATTTGTGAAACTTTTATATCTTTTTTTGTTCTTTTACTAATCGTTTTATTTCAGCTAATTCTTTTAACTTACTTCTAGATTCTGAAACTGGTGTTCCGAAATACGATTTACCCCCTTCTACAGATTTTGTAACACCTGTTTGACCGAGTATTACAGCTCCTTTACCTATAGTAATTCCACTGTTTGTTCCAACCTGCCCCCATATAGTTACTTCGTCCTCAATAATAACACAACCAGCAATACCAGTTTGTGATGCTATTAAACACTTTTTACCTATTACAGTATCATGCCCTACATGAACCTGATTATCAATTTTTGTTCCTGCACCAATAGTAGTATTACCTGTTACACCTTTATCAATAGTACAAGAAGCTCCTAAATCTACATTATCTTCTAAAATAACGCTTCCTCCAGAAATTAATTTATCAAAAGCATCAGGCCTGTTTTTATAATAAAAAGCATCAGCTCCTAAAACGGTATTCGCATGAATTGTAACATTATTACCAATAATAGCATTGCTATAAATAGTAACGTTAGGATGAATCACACAGTTTTTACCTATAGATACATTATCGCCTATAAAAACATTTGGCTGAATAATGGTTCCTTCTCCAATAATTGCACTTTCAGAAATACTTTCTTTTGATGCTATAAACGGATTAAAATGTTTTGTTATTTTATTAAAATCTCTAAAAGGATCCTCTGATATTAATAATGACTTTCCTTCTGGACAAGCTACTTCTTTATTAATTAAAATAGTCGTTGCTGCCGAGTTTAAAGCTTTACTATAATACTTGGGGTGATCTACAAAAACAATATCCCCCTTTTCTACAACATGAATTTCATTAATCCCTGTAATAGAAAAAGAAGATTTACCAACAAATTCACAACTTAAAAGTTGCGATATTTGTTGTAATGTTTGTGTTTTTTTGAATTTCATATTTTAGAATTGTCATTGCGAACATAGTGAATCAATCTGTTTCCTTAAGAAGAGATTACTTCGTATATACAAAGCTATCGCTTTGAAACTCTTCGTAATGACGAAATTTATTCTTTAACACGTTCTTGATACGTACCTTTTGTCGTTTCGACTTTAATTTTATCTCCCTCATTTATAAAAAGAGGTACATTTACGATTGCTCCAGACTCAACAGTAGCTGGTTTTGTTGCATTCGTTGCTGTATTTCCTTTTATACCTGGTTCTGTATGAGTAACTTCTAAAACTACACTTGCAGGCATATCAACTGATAAAGGCATATCATCTTCAGAATTGATAATAATTGTTACCACTTCTCCTTCTTTCATTAATTCAGGTGAATCTAAAGCACTTTTTTCTAATGTAATTTGAGAATAATCTACTTCGTTCATAAAGTGATACGTTTCTCCTTCTTTGTATAAATATTGAAATTTATGTGTTTCAACTCTAACATCATCAATTTTTCTTCCTGAAGGGAAAGTATTATCTACTACTTTACCATTAGTAACACTTTTTAATTTTGTTCTTACAAAAGCAGGTCCTTTTCCTGGTTTTACATGTAAAAATTCAACGACCTTATATATGTCATTGTTGTATTTCATGCATAATCCGTTTTTAATATCTGATGTTGTAGCCATTGTATGTATTTCTTTATATTTTTATTTATTAAAACGCGAGCTTATTAAACTATTTACTAGTTTAAGTCTATAATTAATTTGATTTGAAGTATCCTTTCATGATACCACGATGTGAGTCTTTTATAAATTGAATAATTTCATCACGTTCTGAAGTTGCACTCATTTCCGCTTCAATAATATCAATCGCTTGAGTGTTATTAAAGTTTTGCTGGAATAAAATTCTAAATATATCTTGAATTTCTCTAATCTTCTCTATAGCATAGCCTCTTCTTCTCAATCCTACTGAATTAATACCAACATATGATAATGGCTCACGAGCAGCTTTTACATACGGTGGAACATCTTTACGAACTAAAGACCCCCCCGTTACAAAAGCATGTTTCCCTACTGAAGCAAATTGGTGTACAGCTACCATACCTGCTAATACAACGTCATCACCAATAGTAACATGACCTGCTAAAGTTGTGTTATTTGAAAAAATACAGTTATTACCTACAAAACAATCGTGTGCAATATGACAATATGCCATTATTAAACAATTGTTTCCTATAACAGTTTTCATTCTATCTGAAGTACCTCTGTTTATCGTAACACATTCTCTTATAGTAACATTATCACCAATTACAACTGTAGTTTCTTCATCATCAAACTTCAAATCTTGAGGGATTGCCGATATAACAGAGCCTGGGAAAATTCTACAATTTTTACCAATTCGAGCTCCTTCCATGATAGTAACATTAGAACCTATCCAAGTTCCCGAACCAATTTCTACATTTGAATGTATTGTTGTAAAAGGTTCTATCACTACATTTCTAGCAATTTTAGCTTGTGGATGTACGTATGCAAGTGGTTGATTCATAAAATTATTGTTTTTTTGCGATTTGTGCCATTAATTCTGCTTCAACAACTATTTTGTTATTTGCATATCCATAAGCTTGCATATGACAGATACCTCTTCTTATAGGTGTTATTAACTCACATTTAAAAGTTAGCGTATCTCCTGGAAGCACTTTTTGTTTAAATTTAACTTTATCCATTTTCATAAAATAAGTTAAATAATTTTCAGGGTCTGGTACTGTATTTAATACTAATACTCCTCCACACTGGGCCATTGCTTCTACTTGTAAAACCCCTGGCATTACTGGAGCACCAGGAAAATGTCCTGTAAAAAAAGGTTCGTTCATAGTCACATTTTTCATACCAACAACATGTGTGTCAGATAATTCTATAATACGATCTATCAATAAAAATGGAGGCCTGTGTGGTAATATGTCCATTATCTGATGAATATCCATTAAAGGTGGTTTATTCAAATCATATTGAGGAACATTATTCCGTTTCTCTTGTTTTATGATTTTCGCCAGTTTTTTTGCAAATAATGTATTTACTAAATGCCCTGGTTTATTTGCAATAACTTTACCTTTAATACGAATACCTACTAAAGCTAAATCACCAATTACATCTAACAGTTTATGACGTGCTGCTTCATTTGCCCAATGCAATTCTAGATTATCTAAAATTCCGTTAGACTGTACTTTTATATCTTCTTTATTAAAAGCTTTTTTTAATTTTTGCATTGTGCTTTCTGATAATTCTTTATCAACATACACAATTGCATTATTTAAATCTCCACCTTTTATCAAATCATTTTCGAGTAACATTTCAATTTCGTGTAAAAAACTAAATGTTCTTGCTGCAGAAATTTCTTCTTTAAAGTCAGAAATATGACTTAATGTAGCATTTTGAGTTCCTAAAATTTTAGTTCCAAAATCTACCATTGTAGTTATTTGATATTCATCTGAAGGCATTAAAATAATTTCACTTCCTGTAGCTTCATCTTTATAAGATATAATATCTTTTACAACATATTCTACAATATCAGCACCTTGTTCTACAATACCTGCTTCTTCTAACGCTTTAATAAAAAACTTAGAAGATCCATCCATAATAGGAGGTTCAGAAGCATTTATTTCTATAATTAAATTATCAATATCTAACCCAACAGCTGCTGCTAAAACATGTTCAGAAGTTTGAATTTGCACTCCATTTTTCTCAAGATTTGTTCCTCTTTGAGTATTAGTTACAAATTCTGCTTTAGCTTGAATAATTGGCATTCCTTCTAAATCAACTCTTGTAAAAGCAAATCCATGGTTTATTGGAGCTGGTTTAAATACCATTGTTACTTCATTACCTGTATGTAACCCTACACCAGTTAATGTAATTTCATTTCTTATTGTTCTTTGCTGTTTACTCATTTTTTATTTTTTGAGTATTTAACTCTTTTTCTATTTTATGTATTGTTGATGCTAATTTTGGCAACTTTTTAAAGTAAACATATGATTTACTGTAATCTGAATATCCAAAAGCTGGTGTTCCTTGAACTACATCATTATCTTTTATGCTTTTCCCTATACCTGATTGTGCTTGTATTCTCACATTATTACCTATAGATATATGCCCTACAATACCTACTTGTCCTCCAATCATACAGCTTTCTCCTATTTTAGTAGAACCTGCAATTCCTGTTTGAGAAGCAATTACAGTATTTTCACCAATCTCTACATTATGTGCAACCTGTATTTGGTTATCTAACTTTACTCCTTTTTTAATAATTGTTGATCCTAATGTTGCTCTATCTATAGTAGAATTAGCTCCTATATCAACATTATCTTCTATAATAACATTTCCTATTTGAGGTATTGTTTTATATTCTCCACTTTCTGTTGGTGCAAAACCAAATCCATCAGAGCCAACCACACTTCCCGAATGAATTTTACAATTCATACCTATAATTGTTTCTGAGTAAATTTTTACGCCAGCAAATACAGTTGTATTATCACCTATTTTTGTGTTGTCACCAATATAAGTATTTGGGTAAATTTTTACATTTTCTCCAAGAATAACATTTTCTCCAATATATGCAAATGCACCAATGTATTCATTTTTTCCTACAGAAGCAGAACCGGCAATAAAATGAGGGTTTTCTCGCCCTTGTTTATTATTTTTTACTTCATTATAAAACTCTAATAATTTTGTAAATGCCTGATAAGCGTCATTCACTTTTATTAAAGTCGTTTTCAACTCTTTTTCTGGTTTAAAAGATTCATTTACTATAACAACAGATGCCTCTGTTGTATATAAGTAAGAATTATACTTCGCATTAGATAAAAAACTTAATGCTCCTTTAGTGCCTTCTTCTATCTTAGAAAGTTTAGAAACTTCTGCTTCTGGGTTACCTTCAACTTCACCTTCTAAAATATCTGCTATTTGTTTTGCTGTAAATTTCATTGAATGCAAAAGTAATTATTTTTGTTTAATTACATCTTGTTAGAATTGTTTAACAATTAAACTATTTTTTTTGGATAACATAAATAATGTTTTATCACTGGCTTAGATAATGCTTTTAAATTTAATTGATCTGATGCTTTTGCTATATCTTTTAACTCACCTTTTTTCGTGTAAATCTTTATCGGATCATTGGTATTGTACGCTTGATGTTTAATCTTATTTGATAAAACAAAATAATTTAAATCACTTTCTTTAATATTACTATTCTCTAAAATATTCTTATGAATAGCTGCTATATATGTATTTGCAAATGGCTCTTCTTGAATTTCAATTTTTAAAAGATTTCTATGAATAATCATTTTTGCTAAAGATGAAAGTACAAAATCTTCATGATGTACCCAATCTTTTATTGCAGACATCACATCATAATCATCTAATTCTGAGAATATTTTTAATGTATTGTTCGTGAAATTATTTTCAGATATAGGAGTATACAAAAAGTACTTTAATGCCCTACTAGCATACAATTCAACACCTTTTAAAGCTAACTCTTTTGCTCTTTTTAATACATTAACCAATGTAATTTCTGCAACTAAACCTGTTTTATGTAAATATACTTGCCAATACATTAAACGACGAGCTATGATAAATTTTTCAACAGAATAAATTCCTTTTTGCTCAATTACTAATTCATCCTCTACCACATTCATCATAGCTATTAACCGTTCTGATGAAATGTTTCCTTCAGCTACGCCTGTGTAAAAGCTGTCTCTTTTTAGGTAATCTAACCGATCTATATCTAACTGACTAGATATTAATTGATATAAAAATTGTCTATGGTATTTTCCTTCAAAAATTTGAATAGCTAAGCTTAATTTACTATTAAATTCATCATTTAAAGCTCTCATAAACTTTAACGAAATTTCTTCATGTGTAATTCCGTTTACAATACTGTGTTCTAATGCGTGAGAAAATGCTCCATGTCCTATATCATGTAACAAAATAGCAATATATAATGCATTTGCTTCTTCGTCAGAAATTTCAACATTCTTATTTCTTAAAACATACACTGCTTTTTGCATTAAATGCATGCAACCTATTGCATGATGAAAACGGGTATGATTTGCTCCTGGATATACCATATTTGATAATCCCATTTGTGTTACCCTTCTTAATCGTTGAAAATAAGGATGCTCTATAATATCAAAAATTAAAGAATTAGGTATTGTTATAAACCCATAAATAGGGTCGTTTATAATCTTTAATTTATTCGTTTTTTGATTGTTCAAAATGTATAAATACTTCAATTTAAAACAAAATAATCATAATTTATCAACAAAACCAAATTAACAAATACTTTATTAACGTATTTTTAGCTTTTAGAAATACAACAAATACATTTTGGAGCGTTATTTTTATATGTAAACATAGAAAATTAGATGAAAAATATAGATATACTTTGGGTTGATGATGAAATAGATTTATTAAAACCTCACATTTTATTCTTAGAAAAGAAAAACTATTCAGTAACCACTTCTACAAACGGTGCTGATGCCATAGATTTAGTAGATGAACAAAATTTTGATATTGTTTTTTTAGATGAAAACATGCCCGGAATAACAGGGCTAGAAACCCTAGCTGCAATTAAACAAAAAAATGCAAATCTTCCTGTAGTTATGATTACTAAAAGCGAAGAAGAGTATATTATGGAAGAAGCTATTGGCTCTAAAATTGCTGATTATTTGATAAAACCTGTAAATCCTAATCAAATATTATTAAGTTTAAAAAAGAATTTAGATCATTCACGGTTAGTTTCTGAAAAAACAACTTCCAACTATCAACAAGAATTTAGGAAAATTTCTATGGATTTAGCGATGGTTAATTCTTATGAAGAATGGACAGAACTTTACAAAAAACTGGTGCATTGGGAATTAGAATTAGAAAACATTAACGATACAGGAATGTTAGAAATTTTGGAATCTCAAAAATCTGAAGCTAATTCACAATTTTTTAAATTTATAAAAAAGAATTATCAAAAATGGCTTACTAGTGATGATAAGCCTACCTTTTCACATACACTTTTTAAAAACTATGTAGTTCCTAATATTTCTAAAGATCAAGGTCTATTACTTGTTGTAATTGATAACCTTCGTTATGATCAATATAAAATATTAGAACCTTTTATTAATAATTATTACAAAAAGGAAGAAGAACATTCATATTACAGTATTTTGCCCACAGCTACACAGTATGCTCGTAATGCAATATTTTCAGGATTAATGCCTTTAGATATGGAAAAAAAACATCCTGATCTTTGGAAAAATGATACAGATGAAGGTGGGAAAAATCTGTATGAACCTGACTTTTTAGATGCACAAATAAAAAGATTGAATTTAAAAATTCAACACGAATACTATAAAATTGTATCTCTTAAAAGCGGAAAAGAATTAGCCGATAATTATAACGGAACAAAGCAAAATGATTTAACTGTAGTTGTATATAATTTTGTTGATATGTTATCACATTCTAAAACAGAAATGGAGGTTATTAAAGAACTTGCTGGAGATGACAAAGCTTATAGATCATTAACGGTTAGTTGGTTTAAAAACTCACCTTTATATGATATTATTCAAAAAGCACAAAAACTTGGTCAAAAACTTATTATTACGACTGATCATGGTACAATAAATTCTAAAACTCCTACTAAAGTTGTTGGAGATAAAAATATTAGTTCTAATTTACGTTATAAAACAGGTAGAAGTTTAAGTTATGAAGACAAAGATGTTTATGCTGTTAAAAATCCAAAAGATATATTTTTACCTAGTATAGCTATAAATAGCCCATTTATTTTTGCTAAAGAAGATTTATTTTTTGCGTACCCTAACAATTATAATCATTTCGTTAAATATTTTAAAAACACGTATCAGCATGGTGGTATTTCGCTAGAAGAAGTAATTATACCGTGTGCTATTTATAGCCCTAAGTAAGAAACATTTTTTTATTTTAATATTTATCATGAAAATTAAATTTATAATCTTTTTGTTTTTTTTTGTTAAACTTAGTTTCTCACAAATAAAAGAAAATAGATTAAGTATAGCTGCCCTAGAACTAACTAAGTATAAAGTAACTTATGATCCAAGTTATTTTTCTATTTCGTACCCTAATGGTGATGTTCCATCAGACAAAGGTGTGTGTACTGATGTTGTTATTAGGGCTTATAGAAAATTAGGTATCGATTTACAAAAGGAAGTTCACGAGGATATGTTAAAAAACTTTTCTCTATATCCTAAAGTATGGGGATTAAAGAGAACTGACAAAAACATTGACCATCGTAGAGTTCCTAATTTAATGACCTTTTTCAGTAGAAAAGGAACTGTAAGTATAAAATCTAAAAAGTCAGAAGATTATATACCTGGTGATATTGTTTGCTGGAATTTACACGGAGGAATTACTCATATTGGTATTGTTGTAAATAAAAAAACGAAAGATAATAAACGTTATATGATTGTACATAATATTGGTAATGGTCAGGTACTTGAAGATTGTCTTTTTGATTTTAAAATCATTGGCCACTACAGTTATAAAAATTAAATTTCTTTACCTTTTAACAGTTTTTTATTTTTGCATCTATGAACAAAAATTATTCTTTAGACAATTTACCTCAAATAGCCGAAGACATTATTAAAAATGCCCAGAATAAAGTATTACTTTTTCATGGCGATATGGGAGTTGGTAAAACCACTTTAATAAAAGAAATCTGTAAAACGTTAGGAGTTTATGATGTAGCACACTCCCCTACTTTTTCTTTAGTTAATGAATATCAAACTAATAACAATGAAATTGTTTATCATTTTGATTTTTATCGTATCGAGCATGAAGAAGAAGCTTATGACATAGGTGTTGAAGATTATCTTTACAGTAATAACTGGTGTTTAATTGAATGGCCAGAAAACGTTAAAAATTTATTACCTTTAGATGCTGTTGATATAAAGATTAGTCTTTTAGAAAACGATCAACGTAACATTCAAATAAAAACTAACTAAACTAAATGGGCTACACCTCACCTTTTACTAAAGAACAATTAATGCCTCAACCTGAAATGCTTGAAATAAAAAAGCAAAAAGGTGAATTATTAATAGGTCTACCCAAAGAAACTCATTTTGAAGAAAAACGCATCAGTTTGTCTCCCGATGCTGTTTCTGCTTTAGTTGCTCATGGTCATAGAATTGTTATTGAGACTGGTGCTGGTGATGGAGCTAATTATAGTGACAAAGAATATTCTGATGCTGGTGCAAAAATAGCATACGATATAAAAGAAGCATTTGCTTGTACTATTGTTTTAAAGGTTGAACCTCCTTCTTTAGAAGAAATTAAAATGTTAAATCCACAAACAGTTTTAATATCTGCATTACAATTAAAAACTCAGGATAAAAAGTATTTTGAAGCATTAGCTAAAAAACGAATTACCGCTGTAGCTTTTGATTATATAAAAGATGAACATGGTGTATATCCTATTGTAAAATCACTAAGTGAAATTGCTGGTATTGCTGCTATGCATATTGCTGCCGAATTAATGACAACTGCTAATGGAGGTAATGGATTATTATTAGGTAATATTGGTGGTGTTCCACCTAGTGATGTTGTTATTTTAGGTGCTGGTACCGTGGGTGAGTTTGCTGCTAAGATCGCCATTGGTTTGGGAGCGCGTGTTAAGGTATTTGACAATTCAATTACCAAGCTTCGTAAACTACAACACTTCGTTCATTCGCCCGTTTACACATCTACAATTCAACCAAAAACTTTAGCAAAAGCTTTAATGAGATGTGATGTTGTTATTGGAGCTATTAGAGGTAAAAAAAGATCGCCAGTAATTGTTACAGAAACTATGATTGAACAAATGAAAGATGGTGCTGTTATTGTTGATGTTAGTATAGATCGTGGAGGATGTTTTGAAACTTCAAAAATTACAACTCATAGTAAACCTACTTTTAATCAACATGGTGTAATTCATTATTGTGTACCAAATATACCTTCAAGATACGCTCGTACAGCTTCTGTTTCTATTAGTAATATATTTACACCTTATTTATTAAATATAGCTGAGGAAGGTGGCTTTGAAAATTCTGCTCGTTTTGATAAGAGTTTACGAAATGGCATCTATTTTTATCACGGTATTTTAACAAGTAAAACTGTAGCTGATTGGTTTGACTTACCTTATAGAGATATTAATTTATTAATATTATAAATAAACATATCTAACATCGAGTTAACTTCTTGTAAATTTTATTTATCTTTATGTGGTGTATTTATTAAGCTTATTTTGTAGCTGAATACAATAAATATGACTGTTTCTACCTAAACAATCATATTTAATATAATATCTGAGATTATTTTTAAAACCCATCCTAAATCATAGGTGTTTTCAGAATCAAATATTTAGAATCAACGAATAACTATATGTACCTTCCAAAAATAACATGAACCTTCTAATTACTTACTTAAGAGTTGATTTTTAGTCGTTTTTATAGAAAATAATAGAATTACATTGTTTTTAACATAGTAACAATATATTTAATTCTCACAAAATAAAGAAAACTTAAAACAGGTTCCTTTATTTTCATTGTTTGATACCTCTAAATTGGTTTGATGTAATTCCATAATTTTTTTTACTATTGATAAACCTAAACCAATCCCTTTATTTTCATTTGAGATGTTAACTTGAGTATAACTATTAAAAATATCCTGTTGTTTTAATTTAGGTATTCCTTCACCTGTATCAATAATTTTAAGAGTTACATTATTCGTATTTTCTTTATATATTTCTATAATTATTTTTCCATTTAAAGGAGTAAATTTAATAGCATTTTCAAGAATATTTTGAAGAGCTCTTTCTATTAATAATACATCAGCATACACAAGTTGTATTTCATTTTTTATTTCAACCAATATTTCAATTCCTTTTAATTCAGAAATAAGATTGTATCTTTTTTGTAAATCAAACACCAAATTTGTGATATTAAAAAAATCTTTTTTTACATCTATTTTTTGAGCTTCAAATTTGGTATATTCAAAGAGTTCATTTATCATATTTTCAAGATGACTAGCACTTTTTTCTATAATTAGCATAAAGTCTTTTCTATCACTAACAGCTATATCTTCTTTTATTTTTAAAGTTTCAATATAACCTTTGATTACAGTTAAAGGTGTTCGTAAATCATGAGATACGTCTGCTATTAATTCTTTTCTAAATTTATTAACAGCATGTATTTGTTGAATATTAAGTTCTATTGTTTCTGCCATATTATTATAAGTTAATGCTAATACGGATAAATCTGATTTTGCAGGATTAGGAATTCTACTAGTTAGATCTCCTTCTTTAAATTTATTAACATGATAAATTATAATACGTAAATTTCGTGTTAAAAACCAAACACTTAACCAACCAACCAACATCGCAAATAGCATTGTTAAAAAAATAGTGTGTATGCATAAATTAAAAAAAAAAAGCTGGAATAATTTTTCACAAATTTGTTGATATTTTTGACTTGCTAATATGACATATATATACCCAGTTTGTCCGTTTTTTTCAAAATAAGCGGCAGAAAATATTTTTTTCTTCTCTTTATCTCTAGGATCATCTCCTAAAATATAAAGTTGATTATTTTTAATGAAATTTTTTATTGGTTTTAAATCAACTGATTGAAGTTTTTTATCTTTTTTTGAATGTTCTAATACTACAGAATAAATTATTTCTCCTTTTTTATTTAATAAATAAACTTCAATAGCTCTATTTACAGCCATCATATCGTGCATTATACCATCAAATAAACCCTTATTAACTAATCCATTTTTTAAAAAAGGAGCGTCATTTTTAAACTTCTCTTCTACTAAGTATTTAGCTACATTATTATTTAATTGTTGTGTTGTTTGGCTATAAAATTGTTTTATAAAAAAAAAGGCAGCATATATATATATACCGCCCATAATTAATATAATTGTTAAAAAAAAAATACTTAGTTTTTTAATTAATTTATTTGAAATTGTTCTGTAAAGACTCACTCGTAAGGTATTTTAATTCTTCATTAAATTTATAACCAACGCCCCAAGTTGTTAATATAAATTTAGGTTCGTCAGTGTTTTTTTCTATTTTATTTCTTAATCTATTTATATGTGAATTTACAGTATGTCTATAACCTTCAAACTCATATCCCCATATAATCTCTAATAAAGAATCTCTACTATATACTTTACCAGGAGTTGAAGCCATTAAAACTAAAAGTTCAAACTCTTTAGGGGAAAGATTTATCTTTTCTGAATTAATAATAACTTTTCGTTGTTCTATATCAATAAATAACTCTTCAAATAGTATTCTATTATAAACATCCTTTGTTTGTTGGTTTTTACGTATTGTATTTCTTCTAATAACAGCAGAGACTCTAGAAAGTAATTCCCTTACACTAAAAGGTTTAGTCATGTAATCATCAGCTCCTAATTCAAGCCCTAAAATTTTATCAATTTCATTACTTCTTGCTGTTAGCATAATAATTGGTGTCTGTTTTTGTCTTCTTATATTTTTACAAACTTCTATTCCATTTAAGTTAGGTAAAGTTAAATCGAGTATGATTAAAGAAAAATCTTCCTTGAGAGCTAACTCTAAACCTCTTTTACCATCTAAACAAGTAGTAACATTATAATGATTATCTACTAAGTTAAACTCAATTAATTTCGATATATCAATATCATCTTCAATAATAAGTATTTTTTTCATTCTATAGAGTTTCGGGGTGTTCATTAGCTAACTTAAAGAAATATACCGTGATTTAAAAATGATTTTTTTGTGATACTTCTGTGATAGTATTAAAAGTTATTTACATCATTGAAATAAAGCTGCAGCTGAAAACAAATATTAACTTAATTATAATATCATGAAAAAAACAGTATTTAATGATAATATTCTATATGAAAAAGACATAGAAAATGATGAAAACAAATTATTTTATTTAAAACCATTAATAGATAAAAAAGCTATAAGTAGTTTATCTATTGAAGATCAGATAAAGTTTATTGAGTATGGAATAGCATCATCAGTTCCCCCGAAATATAAAAACATTTTAGAGGCCTTTGAATGTTGGGTTTCAAAAACTCCAAATACTATTGCGGCTATTCATATTAAAAAAGAAATAACCTATAAAGAACTTGACGATGAAGCTACAATATTAGCGCTTATACTAAAACAAAGAGGAATATCTTCTGGAGATAGTATTGCTTTATACATGCATCGATCTATAGATATGTTAATCGGTATTATAGCCTCTTTAAAACTAGGTGCTATTTATATACCACAAGACCCTCGAATCGTTCCTGAAAAGATGCTTCAATCTATTTATAAAATAAGTAATTCATCTATAATTATTTCAAATTCTAATTACCAAGAATTAAATTATTTTAAAGAAGCCGCAAAAATTATTTTTATAGATAAAGAATTATCTAAAGATACTTATCGCCATTTGTATGGTAATGTTAAACTTATCAATCAAAAGGGAAATACCCCTAATGATACTTGTTTTATTCTCTTTACATCAGGAACAACAGGAATTCCTAATGGTGTTCAGGTAACCAATAAAAATTTATGCAACATATTATATACATCTCCTGGTGATTTAAATATTCGACCAGGTACTAAGGTTGCTCAAATACTTAATATTTCATTTGATATGGCAGCGTGGGAAATTCTAGGTTGCTTAGGTAATGGAGGAACATTACTTATTAGAGGAAAAAGTATTCAAGAAACAGCACAAAAAGCTCATGTAATTATTGCGACTCCAACAGTACTTACAACAATAGACATAACTAAATGTAAATCACTTAAAACAGTTGCTGTTGCAGGTGAGCCTTGCCCTGAAATTTTAGCAAATAAATGGGCAAAAGTTTGTGATTTTTACAATTCATGCGGACCTACCGAAACGACTATTGTAAATACGATGAAAAGGTGTGGTTTTAAAAATAAAGAACTCTCAATAGGTAAACCTACCCCCAATAACACAGTATACATATTAAATGACAATAGGGAACCCTGTAAGATTGGAGAAGTTGGGATTATGTGGGCTGGTGGAGATTGTGTAACAAAAGGTTATGTAAATAATAATACATTAAATCAAAAACGTTATGCCGTTGACCCTTTTTTAAAGAAAGAAAAGAAAATGTTTAATACAGGTGATTTAGGTAGATGGAATCTAGAAGGTGAATTAATTCATTATGGAAGAATTGACGATCAAGTAAAAATTAAAGGTTTTAGAGTTGAATTAGATGCTATTTCAAAAATAATTGAGCGTATTTATAATGTTAAAAGGGCTGTTACAATAAAACATAAGAATTCCTTAGTCTCTTTTATTAGTGGAGAATTTCAAAATAAAACGGAAATATTAGATCAATTAAAAATGGATCTTTCTAATGAACTCCCCTACTACTATTTACCCAGCGAATTTATTTTTATGAAAGAACTTCCTAAAACATCTAGAGGAAAAATAAATAAATCAAAATTAAAAGAGATTTTAAGTTAAACACTGTAAAATGGAAACGATAGTATTACCTCCGAAAAAAAACTTTTTATATCGCTTAGGAAAACACCCATGGCTGATTCCTTATCGTAGATTATTTATACTTATTGTATTTATAAATTTAGGTTTAATGATAAAAGCCTTTACAACATGGAATTGGTTCTCTCCTGAAAATATACAGCTTGGAAAAATAGCAAAAATTATTTTATATAATTTCTCTTTAGCTATATTAATAAGGCAACAGTATATTATTAATATACTGTTTAGAATAGCTACAAATGTACCTAAAAACTGGCCTTTAATTATTAGAAGAGTTTGTGCTAAAGTATATCATTTTGGTGGATTACACAGCTCTAGTGCTACAATGGGAACAATTTGGTACGTCATTTTTGTAGCTAGTTTATACTATCATTATTTAAATGTACTCCCAGGTGTAAACCTATCAATTATAATAGTAACATCATTAATATTAATCCTTTTGATTGTAATAATTATGATGGCATTACCTAAGGTGAGAACAAAGTATCATAATCAATTTGAAATCACTCATAGATTAGGTGGTTGGACTGTTCTTATCTTATTCTGGGCTCAAATGATCTTATTTTTAACTCTAGAACATTCATTACTAAACATAACTAAAACCTTAAATTTTTGGTTACTTATAATACTTACTATAAGTGTTATACTTCCTTGGTTACGCTTAAAAAAAGTGAACATCAATATTGAAAAACCTTCAAATCATGTTGCGTTAACTTCTTTTGATTATGGGGTTACTCCATTTGCAGGCTCAGCTACAGCATTAAGTAGAAACCCTTTATTAGAGTGGCATTCATTTGCAAATGTTCCATCACCTGAAAAAGATGGATTTAGATTAACTATTTCTAGAGCTGGGGATTGGACAGGAAAGTTTATAAATGATAGACCAAAAAAGGTGTGGGTTAAGGGAATACCTACAGCTGGTGTTGGAAATGTAGATAAAATATTTAAAAAAATCATATGGATAGCTACTGGTAGCGGAATAGGTCCTTGTATACCTCATTTACTATTAAACGAAACACCTTCATTATTAATATGGGCAACTAGAAATCCCGAAAAAACATATGGAGAAGATTTAGTTAACGAAATTAAGGCTGTACAACCTAATGCTATTATTTGGAATACTGATACTCATGGAAAACCAGACCTTGTTAAGTTAGCCTATAAAGCCCATGTAGATTTTAAAGCTGAAGCAGTAATCTGTATTTCTAATCAAAAATTAACTCAAGAAGTAGTGCATAATATGGAGTATTTAGGTATTCCTGCATATGGAGCTATTTGGGATTCTTAAATAACAAAAAACTAAAAATTTTAATATGAATATATTATTTAAACAAATAGACAGGGTTCTTATTGCGCAACTAAATCGACCAAAAGCATTAAATGCATTGAATTCTGAAATAATGCACGAGCTATTAATTGGGCTAGAAATGTATGATTTAAAACCTGAAATAGGCTGTATTGTTCTTACAGGGAATGAAGATTTTTTTTGTGCTGGCGCAGATATTAAAGAAATGATTTCTATGAGTGCGAATGAAATGGTTAATGAAGATTATTTTAATCATTGGGAACGTTTAGCTAAAATTAAAACACCAATAATAGCAGCTGTAGCTGGATATGCTTATGGAGGTGGTTGCGAATTAGCAATGATGGCTGACATTCTATATACTACAGAAACAAGTACTTTTAGTCAGCCAGAAATAAAACTAGGTGTTATACCAGGAATTGGCGGTACACAAAGACTTACGAAACTTGTGGGTAAATCTAAAGCAATGGATATTATTCTAACAGGTCGAAATATTTCTGCTGAAGAAGCATACACAGCAGGATTAGTCTCTAGAATTTTCCCAAAACAGAATTTCATGCAACATGTAATGAACCAGGCTCAAATTATAGCCAATTTTTCTAAAATAGCTTTAAAAACAGCAAAAGAAACCATTAATCAATCTTTAGAAACAGGCTTAAATTCTGGAATTGTGTTCGAAAGAAAATTATTTCATTCTCTATTCAATACTTCCGATCAAAAAGAAGGTATGAACGCTTTTATAGAAAAAAGAGTTCCACAATTTAACCAAATTAAATAAAACATTTATAACATGAAAAAATCATATATTATAACATTAATTAGTTTACTATTTACTTTTACTTTTCTTGCTCAAGAAAAAAAAGAGACTAAAACCACCTTCGCTATTATGCCTATACACAATAGTGGTGCTGGCTTTAATAATGTTTTTTTAGGCTCTTATGAGTTAAAGCCTCGAAAAAAATTAACTTTTTACAGTGTTTTTTGGGTAAATCCATCATTTGGAAATCAAGGAAAAGATTTATTTTTAGAAACAGGAATTGGATTAGGTTTTACATCTAAAAACAAGAAATGGTACATCAATCCTAGTTTAGGTTTTGGTCATGGTAAGTTATTATCACAAACTTCTGGTACTAAAATAGCTGAAAGTATTATCCCTAGTTTATTCTTAGTTCATAACTCTGGAAGGTTTGAATTTGAAGCTTACACTGCATATTATAAAAGTTTACGAGGTCAAGGTAATTCACAAGACCTAATGCTTAATTGGGTAATTCCAGGTTTTAAAGTTAATAAACATTTTTCTCTAGGAGGTTTTTACGAACACTTAGGGCAAACGAGGGTTGATAATGGTAAAAAGGTAACTTTATATCAATTTTTAGGAGGTTATTTAAAAGCTACTATGAATAATGGTGTTTGGTTTCGTTTTGCATTTGGGCCTAATATTTCAGGCGATAATGTTAATGCCAATGAATTCTATAAAATTCAAGCTTTTATACCTATTTAATAATCCTTTTATAGAAAGGACTACTAATAAAATGATGCAGATTATAACGGAGTTATCTTTAAAAAGATTGCTCCGTTTTATTGTGAATACTTTTTTTATCGATACTTTTGCCATCATAAAATTTTACTATGCAATTTTTAAAACGTTTTGGTTATTATTCTGTTGGATTAATCTTTGGATCTTTAGTAGTACTTTTTATTTGGAAAGGTAAAAATGTCTCTTTTGATTATGGAATGGATGCTCGTACATTGAAAACGATTAGAATTAGAAAACGTTTATTTTCTGATAACGTGAAACAAGTTTTCGAAAATTCAAAAGTAGATACAGCTACAGTAACTGCAATATTAAAACATGCTGATGTTGATTTTGGAAAAAGTAAAGCTCAATTAAAACCTTGTGCTGAATACTTTATAACTGGAAAAGACAGCTTAAAGCATATTGATTTATATGTAATTAGATGTGATTCTACTACAACTATTAAAAAAATAACAATAAACTAACAATTTATATATATTTAAGGGAAGACTTGGGGTTACCTAAACTGAACTTATTTACATTTTATAGATAGACTTTAAATATTGAGTGATTTTTAAAAAAGTTAAGAATAGTTTATATTCAAACCCAAAAAAAGTTTCTATTTCTTAATAGTTTTCTATAATAATTATTATACCAAAACAAAAAAGCAAGAGATAAATCTCTTGCTTTTTTGTTTTTCACCTATAATGTTTTAATATTATTTCTATAATCTTCTTTATGAAGAACTATTTTCTAAAGACAACATCCATCTAATTCCAAATTTATCTTGTAACATTCCAAATTTTCCGCCCCAAAAAGCATCTTCTAGAGGCATCATTACAAATCCACCTTCTACTAAACCATTAAAAACTGTAATAGCCTCATCTTCATCTTCAGAATTTAAACTAACTGCAAAATTATTACCTGCTTTAAATTTTTCTTTATCATTAAAAAAATCGGATGCATTAATTGCCAAATCACCAACTTCTAATGTACAATGCATCGTTAAGTCTAATATTTCCTTAGGAAAACTCTTACACATTTCTTCAGGAGCTTCTTTAAACTGCATAAGCATTGTAATATCTCCTCCTAAAACATCGGCGTAAAAAGTCATCGCTTCTTTGCAGTTTCCGTTAAAATGTAAATAAGTTCCTGTTTTCATATGAATCGGGTTTAATTTGCTATTTCACTAGTAAATTTAATACGCATTAAACGTAATTCATCATCATCATAATCACCATCAAACTCATCTAATGCTTCTTGAATTTTATCTGTTTCCGCTTCCATAAAATAATCATGAATTTCTTCTTGTTGATCATCGTCTAACAAGTCTTCAACTGCATAATTAATATTTAATTTTGTTCCAGAAAACACAATTGCTTCCATTTCCTTAATTAGCTCAGACATATTTAAACCTTTAGATTTAGCAATATCTTCTAATGGTAATTTCCTATCTGTATTTTGAATAATAAAAAGTTTTAACCCTGAATTTACTCCAATACTCTTCACTATTAAATCATCAGGTCTAACCACATCATTATCATCAACATAATTAGTTATTAGCTTTATAAATTCTTTTCCGAATTTTTTTGACTTTCCTTCCCCAACTCCATGAACTTTCGATAACTCTTCTAATGTTATTGGAAATTTCAATGCCATATCATCTAATGAAGGATCTTGAAACACTGCAAATGGAGGAACTCCTAAGCGCTTACCTACACTTTTACGTAGGTCTTTTAACATATCTACCAGCTTATTATCTACACCTCCTTTTACCTTGGTATCCGCTATTATCGTTCCGTCATCATGTGTTGCATATACATGGTTTTCAGTCATCATAAATGATGATGGATTCTCAATAAATTTCCTACCTCTTGCTGTTAATTTTAAAACACCGTACTGTTCTATTTCTTTTCTAATTAAATCGACTACTAATATTTGACGAATTAAAGCTATCCAATAATGATTATCCTTTTCTTTTCCTATTCCGAAAAAAGGTTGTTCCGTTGTTTTGTGAGATTTTAATAATGCATTTCCTGCCCCTATAATTGTATTTACAACTTCTTTAGGCTTATACATCTCATTAGTATCTCTAATTACAGTTAATAATGTTTTAACTTCGCTTTGTGCTTCATGTTGTTTTTTAGGGTTTCGCATGTTATCATCTAACTCTGCTCCTTCTCCATTTACGCCATCAAATTCTTCACCAAAATAATGAAGTATATATTTACGTCTATTCATAGACGTTTCTGCATACCCAACAACTTCTTGCAAAAGAGCATGCCCTACTTCCTGTTCTGCAACAGGTTTATTGGCCATAAACTTTTCAAGTTTTTCAATATCTTTATATGAGTAGAAAGTTAAACAATACCCTTCTCCTCCGTCACGTCCTGCCCTACCTGTTTCTTGGTAATAACTTTCTAAACTCTTAGGAATATCATGGTGAATTACAAAACGAACATCGGGTTTATCGATTCCCATACCAAAAGCAATAGTTGCAACTACTACATCACAATCTTCCATCAAAAACATATCTTGATGTTTAGCTCTTTTCTTTGCATCTAATCCTGCATGATAAGGGAGTGCATTAATACCGTTAACTTGTAAAACTTGAGCAATTTCCTCAACCTTTTTACGACTTAAACAATATATAATACCCGTCTTTCCCATTCGTTGTTTTATAAAACGAATAATATCTTTTTCTATATCTACTGTTTTTGGACGAACTTCATAAAATAAATTAGGTCTATTAAATGACGCCTTAAAAATATTTGCATCACTCATTCCTAAAGTTTTAAGAATATCTTCTTGCACCTTTTCTGTAGCGGTAGCAGTTAAACCAATTATAGGTACATTATCAATCTGCTTAATAATTGTACGTAAATTTCTATATTCAGGTCTAAAGTCATGCCCCCATTCTGAAATACAATGGGCTTCATCAATTGCAACAAAAGAGATTTTCTGTTGTCTTAAAAACGCTGCATATTCCTCTTTAACTAATGATTCAGGAGCAACGTATAATAATTTTGTTATTCCTGATTCAATATCTTCTTTTACCTGAGCTATTTCAGATTTGTTTAAAGAAGAGTTTAATACATGCGCAATTCCATGATGCTCAGAAATACCCCTAATAGCATCTACTTGATTTTTCATCAATGCTATTAAAGGTGAAACAACAATAGCTGTTCCCTCTTTCATTAATGCAGGCAACTGATAACAAAGGGATTTCCCTCCACCAGTTGGCATTATTACAAAAGTATTTTCGTTGTTTAAAATACTTTTTACAACTTCTTCTTGTAGCCCCTTAAATTGGTTAAAACCAAATATTTTTTTTAATGACCCATATAACTCCGACTGCTCTATATTCATCTCCTAGTATCAAAAATTAAAAATGAGAACTAAATTACAAAAAACATTTATACTAATTGAAGTAAACTTTCTTTTTATTAAAAAGTTTTTCTTCTTAAATATTCCTACTTTTACACTTTAAACTTACTTAAAAAAAATTTAAACTTGAAAAACGCAAACGCAATCCTCTCAACTGCAAAAGAAACCATACTTTTAGAAAGTAACGCTATTGCTAATTTAGCAAATTTATTAGACAGTTCGTTTGTTGAGGCAGTAAATTTTATATTCAACTCAAAAGGACGCGTAATTGTTACTGGAATTGGTAAAAGTGCTAATATTGCTAATAAAATGGTTGCTACTTTTAATTCTACAGGAACACCTGCTGTTTTTATGCATGCAGCTGACGCTATACACGGAGATTTAGGAAACGTACAACGAAATGATGTAGTTATTTGTATTTCAAAAAGTGGAAATACTCCTGAAATTAAAGTTTTACTACCTTTAATAAAAAATTCTGATAATAAAGTTATCGCTATAACTGGTAATCCTGATTCTTTTTTAGGAAAAAATGCAGATTTTTTATTAAACTCTTATGTAGAAAAAGAAGCTTGCCCTAATAATTTAGCTCCTACTACAAGTACCACTGCTCAATTAGTATTAGGTGATGCTTTAGCTGTTTGTTTATTAGATCTTCGTGGTTTTACAAGTAGTGATTTTGCTAAATATCATCCAGGTGGTGCTTTAGGAAAACGTTTATACTTACGAGTTTCTGATTTAATCAAAAATAATCAATTACCTAAAGTAAAAAGTACAGATAAGGTAACAAGCGTAATTATTGAAATTTCTGAAAAAAGATTAGGTGTAACAGCTGTAATTAACGAAAATAATAAAATATCAGGGATTATTACTGATGGTGATATTCGTAGAATGCTTAGTAAAACAACTAAAATTGATGAATTAACTGCTCATGATATTATGAGTAATAATCCAAAAACGATAGATGTAGATGCTATGGCTGTAGAAGCTTTAGATGCTCTTGAAAATAGTAGTATTACACAAATTTTGGTTACCAATAAAAATAATGATTATGTAGGTGTTGTTCATTTACACGATTTAATTAAAGAAGGTATATTTTAATATGGCTGTAAAAGAAATGTCTTTTTTAGATCATCTTGAAGAATTAAGGTGGCATTTAGTTAGAAGTTTTGCTGCTATTTTTATTTTTGCAATTCTTATTTTTATAAATATTAATTTTGTTTTTAATGAAATTTTATTAGCACATTTAAAACCTGATTTTTCTACTTATCAATTTTTTTGTAAAGTATTTACTTCTATTGGTATTGATAGTAGTTTTTGTAGCATAGAATTTGCACAAGAGTTACAAGTATTAAACCCTACAGAAGAACTAATGACTGGTATTTGGTCAGCCCTTATTCTTGGTTTTGTAATCTCTTTTCCTTATATACTATGGGAATTTTGGCGTTTCATTGCTCCGGGGTTACATAGTTCTGAAAGAAGGAAATCAAGAGGATTTATTTTTATTTCTTCTCTTTTATTCTTCTTAGGAATACTTTTTAGCTATTATGTAATTTTACCTATGTCTGTATTTTTCTTCTATAATTTTTCTATTGGAGACGCTATTGTTAAGAATTTTAAATTAGGTGCGTATATTAGTCTTATTACTAACACATTAATTGGGGTTGCTATATTTTTTGAACTTCCTGTTGTTATTTTATTTCTTACCAAAATAGGATTAATAACACCTCAATTTTTACGAAAATACCGTAAACACGCATTAGTCGTTGTTTTAGTACTCTCTGCAATTATAACACCACCAGATATCGCAAGTCAAGTAATAGTCTCGGTACCAATTATGATACTCTACGAAATAAGTATTTATGTATCGCAATATGTCTTAAAAAAACAAAATAAAAATGTCTCAAAAAGTCCAAGAGTTTAACGACTACCGAGCTAAAATGAATGATAAAATTTTAGCAGGTGATAATAAAATTATCAAACGTATTTTTAACTTAGATACAAATGCCTTTAAAGAAGGTCATTTACCTGAAAAAACTAAAGAGTTACTTGGTTTAGTTGCATCAGCAGTTTTACGTTGTGATGACTGCATTGCTTATCATTTAGAAACAGCTCATAAAAAAGGGGTAACTAAAGAAGAAATGATGGAAACCATGAGTATCGCTACGCTAGTTGGAGGAACCATTTTAATTCCACACCTACGTCGTGCTGTTGAGTTTTGGGATGCTATAGATGAAGATAATTAACAGCTCATTATTTTAGAATCATAATACTTTAGTGTCCTTATTTATTAAAAATGAACTAATCCTTTATAAATGAAATTAAGAGCAGAAAACATACAAAAGATTTACGGTAGTAGAAAAGTTGTAAAAGGAATTTCTTTAGAAGTAAAGCAAGGAGAAATTATAGGTTTACTAGGTCCTAACGGAGCTGGAAAAACGACATCTTTTTATATGATTGTTGGAATGATTAAGCCAAACTTTGGAAATATTTTTCTTGATGATAATGAAATCACCACAGATGCAATGTACAAACGTGCTCAAAAAGGTATTGGTTATCTAGCACAAGAAGCTTCTGTATTCAGAAAACTTTCTGTAGAAGATAATATTATGTCTGTTTTAGAATTTACAGACAGATCAAAAGCAGAGAGGAAAAAACGTTTAGAAGAATTAATTAATGAATTTAGTTTAGGTCATGTTCGTAAAAATAAGGGAGACTTACTTTCTGGAGGAGAACGTCGTAGAACAGAAATAGCTAGATGTTTAGCTTCTGATCCTAAATTTATTTTATTAGATGAACCTTTTGCTGGTGTAGATCCTATTGCTGTTGAAGATATTCAAGGAATTGTAGCGCAACTTAAAACTAAAAACATTGGTATTCTTATTACCGATCATGATGTACAAGCGACATTAGCAATTACCGATAGAACCTATTTAATGTATAATGGAGAAATTCTTAAAGAAGGAACTCCCGAAGAATTAGCAGAAGATGAAACTGTACGACGTGTTTACCTTGGTAAAGATTTCGAATTAAAAAAGAAGAAGTTTTAGAAAATTCAAAATAAAAAAAGAGAAGTTATTTTATAACTTCTCTTTTTTTATTTTGAATAACTTAATGTACTGCCCCTTAAACTTTCTTTAGATTATTAATTACTGAAAGCATTACATATATAAAAATTATTAAAGGAATTGCTACAAATTTAAATACGACTAACAATATAATAGAAAGCAGTAAAAAAAAGTATTTTAATCCATTTTCTTTAAAACCAAAAGTTTTAAATTTTAAAGCAAATAAAGGAATTTCTGCATTCATTAAAAAAGTTAATAATACTGTTATTCCTATTAAAAAATACTCATTACACATTAAATTAACAAAGAATAACTGACTTCCAAACTCTGCAATTAACGGTAAAGAAATTACAAATAATGTCATTGCTGGTGTTGGCAGCCCTATAAATGAATCTGATTGACGTGTATCTATATTAAAATTAGCCAATCTATAACAAGCTCCTAAGGTTAATAATAATCCAATATAAGGTAAATTGCTTCCTGTTGCTCCGTATGAATCAATTCCAAAATAACCTGAAGCATCTAAATCTATTGCATTTATCAAAAGTTGTAACATTACAATACCAGGCACTACTCCACTGGTAACCATATCTGCCAAACTATCAAGCTGTTTTCCTAATTCTCCTTGAACATTTAATAATCGAGCAGCAAAACCATCTAAAAAATCAAAACCAATACCTATTGTAACTAAAATAGCTGTCCCTACAAAATCACCTTTTATAGCGCTAATTATAGCTAGTGTACCACATAATAAATTTCCCAAGGTTAATAAATTCGGAATATGTCTTTTCATTTATATAAAAATTTATAGCGAAAATAAGAAATCATTTTATCAGTTCTACATTTTACTTTTTTTTTATCATATTTGTTAATCATAGTAATACCCTCCAAAAAATGCCTATTCTTTCTTGTAATTTCAATCCTACTTTGCCATTTAAAAGTGCACACTTTAACACTATGTATCGTCCTTTATTTATGAAAGACACCATAAAATATCAGCGAAAAAGAATAACAACTTGGGATAATGATTTTATTGATTTAGACTTTTCAGCTATAGGTTCAGAAACACTAGTGTTATTAATTCATGGTTTAGAAGGGAGTTCATATTCAAATTATATGATTACAACTTCAAATTACTTAAATAATACTGGTTTTGATACTGTTTGTATGAATTTACGAAGTTGTAGTGGTGAAGATAACGCTCTCTTAGAAACCTATCATAGTGGAAAAACTGATGATGTAGACTTTATTGTTAGACATCTTACAACAAATTATAAATATAAAAATATCATTATTGTAGGTTTTAGTCTCGGTGGTAACTTAACATTAAAGTATTTAGGAGAATACATTAATATGCCTATAGAAGTTAAAGGAGGAATTGCTGTTTCTGTTCCTATTGATTTAACTACATCACAAGCAGAACTATCTAAACTAAAAAATAAAATATACTTAAATGAATTTTTAAAAACTTTAAAGCTAAAAATATTAGAGAAATCAGAAAAATTCCCAGAATATAAAATAAATAAAAAATTATTGTTTAATGCTACAAAATTTCGTCACCTAGAGAAACAATACACAGTTCCTGTATTTGGGTTTAAAAATTCAGAAGATTATTGGTTAAAAGCTAGCTCTAAACCTTACATTTCTAAGATAGAAGTACCTACATTACTAATTAACTCACTTGATGACACTTTTTTATCTAAAGAGTGTTATCCTTTTAAAGAGGCTGAAAACTCAGCTAATTTCTATTTATTAACACCTAATTATGGTGGTCATGTAGGTTTTACATCTTCTTTTAATAATGATGAGAATAAATGGGTTGAAAAAAAAATTACTAAATTCATTCAAGAAAATATTGGAATATGTTCTTAAAAAAACAATTATTATAATCTTAATTAAGATATTTGTAATAATTAATTATCTCTTATTAGATTTAAATTATGCTAAAAAAAAACATTGCTATTTTCTTTATTCTTTTCTGTATTAATATAGCTGAATCTCAGGTCTCAAAAACAGTTAATCTATCTACTTTCTCTAAAATAAGTATTATAACTTCAGGCCCTGGAGAAGCTTTATATGAAAAGTTTGGTCATACAGCAATACGTGTTAAAGATCCTGTTTTACAATTCGATTTAATTTATAATTATGGAATTATTAATTTTGAAAACCCAAATTTTTATATTGATTTTACTAAAGGGTTTATGAAATATAAATTAGTTCGATATCCTTTTTATTTAGCTTTAAAAAGTAACCAACAAGATAAACGTTGGGTTAAAGAACAAATATTGAACTTAACTGAAGAGCAAAAAAATGAAATTTTTCAATTTTTAGAAATAAACGCTGACCCAAAAAATGCAAGTTATTTTTATGATCCATATTTTAATAATTGCGCAACTAAACCTCGTGATATTATTAAAAAAGTACTAGGTGAAAACTTAGTTTTTAATGACAATTTCGTATCTGAAAACTTATCTTTAAGAGCATTAATGAATAAAGAAATTCATCCAAATACTTGGGGAAGTTTAGGTATTAATATTGCTTTAGGTAGTAGATTAGATAAAACTGCAACAGCTAATGAATACCTATATTTACCTGATTATGTATATGAGGCTTTAAATTTATCTAAAGTAAAAAAAGAGAGAAAAGAAGAGAATTTAGTTTTAAAAACGAATATTTTATTAGATTTTGATGAAAAAAAGTCACAAAGCGATACAGTGAGTCCATTTTTGGTAATTTTATTACTTTCCTTAATAGGATTATTTATAACATATAAAGATTATAGAAACAACAAAAGAAGTAAATGGTTAGACTTTACATTATTCTTTTTTACTGGAATAATAGGTATATTAATTGTTTACATGTGGTTTTTTACAAATCATTCAACTGCCCCTAATAATTTTAATATCTTATGGGCTTTTGCACCTAATTTTATTATAGCCTTTTTATTATTAAATAAAAGACCTCCTAATTGGATAGCTAAATATTGTCTTATTCTATTAATATTTTTGCTAATAACCTCTTTTATCTGGATAATAAAAATTCAAATACTTTCGTTTACTTTAATACCTTTACTGCTTTTATTAGGGTTTAGATATTGGTTTTTACAAAAAACTTTGAATCGCTAATTTATAACTTTGTAAGCCAAAACCTGTAATAACTCCTTTTGTATTAGGTGCAAGGTAACTTATATGTCGAAAAGTTTCACGCGAATGTACATTAGAAATATGTACCTCTACCACTGGTGTTTCAATCCCCTTTACAGCATCAGCTATTGCAACTGAAGTATGTGTATAGGCAGCAGCATTTAAAATAATACCATCGTATTTAAACCCTACTTCATGTAATTTATTTATGATTTCACCTTCAACATTAGATTGAAAATAATATAATTCAATAGTATTATAGGTTTCTTTTAATTCATTAAAAAACTCATCAAAAGAACTAGCTCCGTATATTTCAGGTTCACGCTTTCCTAATAGATTTAAATTGGGTCCGTTTATAACAATTAGTTTTTTCATTTCATTTATTTAAAATACAAAAATACTCTTTTTAATTTTTAAGTATAAAAAAGGGAAGCAAAATAAACTGCTTCCCTTTTTATAATATCTAAATTTAGATTATCAGACGTAAACTAAAGATAATCCTAATTTAGGTAAGAATCCTTCAATACCTGTTAATAAAATAGAACCACTTGTGTTAATTTAAGCATATTGAGCTCCAAAATTTAAATCTAAACTTAAGTCTCCTCCACCAAATACTCATTGGTATCCAACAACAACTCCAGCTCAAAAGAAATAAAAACCACCAGCTGAATCTAAAGAAGTACTAGAGTAAGATACAACAGAAGCTGTGTACACCATCCTCTAAGCCTTTATTCATCAAAGTAAAATTTATATTTTCCTTCTACACTCCAAATCCCTCTGATTTAGCGTCAACTTACCCCCTACTGTGTTTACTTTTAAACTTGAATAAGCTACAGCCAATTCAACAGAACTTGATTCTGAAATAATTTTTTCATATCCTATTTCAAAAGAACCTAAAGCCAAAGGGGGGGTGCTTTAACTACTAAACCCTAACCTTACAATAGCAATTAATAATAATAATTTTAAATATTTTTCAAAAAAAAAGTACTGTTATATTTCTATAACAGCACTTTTTTATATAATTATAATAGTAATTTCTTATTATAAAGAAAAAGAGTAAGTTCCACCTAAACCAAAAGTTGAAAAAGTAGAATTTACATCAACACTTAAAGTTCCTAATAAAGGAAGAGTTTGGCTTATAGTTTGGCTTACACTAGCAGCAGAATAATCAAGGTGTAACGTAATTTTGTCAGTTACTTTGTAACCAACAAGAGCACGATAATAAAAACCTCCATCATTTGAACCAGAAGGTCTAACTCCAATTCCATATCCTAAATCAGCACCAATAGTAACTTTTTCAGCTACAGCATAACGTGCAGCAGCAGCTAATGGTAAAAAAGCAACATCAGCTCCTTCTCCATTAAAGTGTAAATAAGACACAGATGGTCCTACTTGAAACTTTTCAGAAACCTTAAATAAGTAATTTGCCTCAATAGCACCTGTAACATCAAAAGCATCACTAGCATCACCTACTGGTAAACCAATTGTACCTCCAACATTAAGTTGTCCTTCTTGTGCGTTAACAGCAATACCAAATGCCATCATAGCAACTAATAATAATTTTTTCATAATTTTAAATTTTAAATATTTTTTTTTTAATGTTCGGCAAAAGTAAATATATTTATAACTTCCACAAAATTTATTTCAAAAAAATTTTTTTTTTTTGAAATGAAACCGTTGTTTATTTCTATTTTATAGAGTAAAAGAATAAGTTCCACCTAAACCGATAGTTGCAGGTGTAGAGTTTTCAAGAACAACTGCTGAATAATCAACATGAATTGTAATTTTTTCTGTTGCTTTATAACCTACCATTGGTCTGTAGTAAAAACCATCTTGAGTATACTCAGAAGGCCTAACTCCAATTCCATATCCTAAGTCTAAACCTAAAATAAATTTCTCAGACACATCAAAACGACCAGCAGCTCCTATAGGTAAAAAAGCAGCATCGGCTCCATCACCTTGAAAATGTAAATAAGAAACAGTTGGTCCTACTTTAAACTGAGGAGAAACTTTAAATAAATAGTTAGCTTCAATTGCTCCAGTTATGTTAGCCGTATCTGCATCACCTACAGGTAAACCGATAGTACCACCTACATTTAATTCTGCCTCTTGTGCATTCACAGCTATACCAAAAGCCATCATTGCAACTAATAATAATTTTTTCATTACTTTTTAATTTTATTAATTATTTTTGTCCTGCAAAACTAGTAATATTCTGGTCCTCTCCCCTCTTATTTCATGTTAAAAAAACATATTTTTCATAATGAATTGGAAACAAGCAACATCTGATTATACAAACTATTTAAAAATTGAAAAAGGGCTCTCTAAAAACTCTATTGACAGCTATAATAGAGACATAAAAAAGCTTGTTTTGTTTATTAACGACCTAGCTAGTTCTTATAGTCCTATATATATTACTTCAGAAATTATTCAGCAATTTATATATGTTACTAGTAAAAATATTAATCCACGAAGTCAAGCTCGTTTAATTTCAGGCTTACGTAGTTTCTTTGATTATTTAGTTTTTGAAGACTATAGAAAAGATAACCCTACTGATTTAATAGAAAGTCCTAATATTACGAGAAAACTTCCTGATACTTTAGAAAAAGAAGAAATTGATGCTTTAATTGCAGCTATCGATTTAACACATTCGCAAGGAGAACGAAACAAAACAATTATTGAAACTATTTATAGTTGTGGTTTGCGAGTAAGTGAGTTAATTAACTTACAATTATCTGATTTATTTTTTAATGATGGCTATATACAAATACTAGGAAAAGGAAATAAGTATCGTTTTGTACCTATACACATTACAACAATTCGTCGTTTAAACTTTTATATTAATGATATTCGTTCTAAAATTACACCCAAAGAAAAAGAGGAAGATATTATTTTCTTAAATAGGCGAGGAAAACGTTTAACCCGTCAAATGATCTTCATTATACTTAAAGAATTAGCAATAAAAACAAATCTTAAAAAAAGTATTGGCCCGCATACTTTACGACACTCATTTGCTACCTATTTATTAAAGAATGGTGCTGATTTACGTGTTATACAACAATTGTTAGGTCATGAAAGTATTACAACTACTGAGATTTATGTACATTTAGATACTAGTTATTTGAAAGAAGTAGTAGAATTACACCACCCAAGAAGTAATATTAATTTAAAAGAAGAGTAGTTTTACGAAAGTATTGGGTACAAAAAAAGGCAAGCTACCTACATCACACTGCTACAACCTAATACCCTTGCTGCGTTCCCGCCCTGGGGGATTCAAAGGGAGCTAGTTGTGTAGGACTTGCCGCTGCAAATCTACGTCCTTGTTTTGATAAAACAATGAAAAAAAGTTAGTTTTTTTTGTAACATTTTTAACTATTTGAATACTAACATATTGTTAAATAACTTTTTTTGAGATAACTTCGATTCAAAAGCAAAATAATACATTTGTTAAACTAACTAAATTCATAAAATGGAAAATCAAGCAAATAGTAAAAACATTATTTTAAATTACGGATTAATTTATGGTGGCATTATAATTTTCATCAATTTAATAATATATGCATTAGGAATGACATTTGATACAATAGGTGGTGTAATTAATATGATTGCCTTAGCTGTTTGTATTATAGGTCTACCTACTTTAGCAATCAAAAAATTCAAAAAAGAAAATTATGGCTTTTTAGCCTGGGGACAAGCTATAAAGATTGGTGTTGGTATTGTTGCTTTAGGTGCTCTTATTAGTATTTTATATACTCATATATTTACAGGTGTTATTGAACCAGATTTTTATAACCAACTTAATGAATTTCAAACAGGAAAATTTTTAGATGCTGGTTTAACAGAAGAACAAATTGAAGCTCAATTAGCTATGCAATCTAAATTTCAAGGAACAATTATTGGTGATGCTTTAGGTTTATTATTTTATGTCTTTTTAGGTTTTGTAACTTCAGCTATTGCAGGGGCAATTATGAAAAAAACTGAAGAGGATCAATATTAAAGAATACTTTTAAAAAGGTAAAGTTATAAAGTTTACGAAAGACTTCGTAACTTTACCTTTTTAAATTTTGTACCAAATAAATATGAATATATCGGTAGTAATACCACTTCTTAACGAAGAAGAATCTTTACAAGAATTACACAATTGGATTGCAACGGTTATGCAATCCAATAATTATTTATATGAAATTATATTTATTGATGACGGTAGCACCGACACTTCTTGGCAAGTAATTGAACAATTATCAGAAAAAAATAAATCAGTAAAAGGAATTCGTTTTCAAAAAAACTATGGTAAATCTCAGGCTTTAGATGCCGGTTTTGGTTTAGCCAAAGGAAGAGTTGTTATAACAATGGACGCCGACCTACAGGATAGTCCTGATGAAATCCCTGGTTTATACAATTTAATAAATGATAAAAATTTCGATTTAATTTCTGGATGGAAAAAGAAACGTTATGATAATGTTATGACGAAAAACATTCCATCTAAATTATTTAATTGGGCAGCCCGTAAAACATCTGGTTTAAAATTAAATGATTTTAATTGTGGTTTAAAAGCCTACAAAAACGAAGTCATTAAGACAGTAAAAGTAAGTGGTGAAATGCATCGTTATATTCCCGTATTAGCGAAAAATGAAGGTTTTAATAATATTGGCGAAAAAATAGTGCAACACCAAGCTCGTAAATATGGTGTTACTAAATTTGGTATGGATCGTTTTATTAACGGGTTTTTAGATTTAATTACTATTTCTTTTCTTTCTAAGTTCGGAAAACGCCCAATGCATTTCTTTGGCCTTTGGGGTAGTTTAATGTTTATATTCGGTTTTTTAGCCGCTTTTTTTATTGGGGTGTTAAAAATCTACCATTTATCTACTAGTGTAAAAACCATTTTGGTAACAAACAATCCTTGGTTTTACATTGCTTTAACATCAATGGTTTTAGGAACACTTTTATTTTTAGCTGGTTTTTTAGGTGAATTAATTATAAAAAGTAATCCGCAACAAAAACATTATGCAATTAAAGAAAAATTGAATTTTTAAAACATGTACTTTTGTACTTTATAAATTTGACATATGAAAGAGACATTAAATAAAGCAAAATTATGGCTTTCTGACTCATTTGATTCAGAAACTAAAAATGAGATTCAACGATTAATAGAGATTAACTCTAGTGATTTAGCTGATCGCTTTTATAAAAATTTAGAATTTGGTACTGGCGGAATGCGTGGTATCGTCGGAGCAGGAACCAATCGAATAAATAAATATACTTTAGGTAAAGCAACGCAAGGTTTAAGTAATTATTTACACCAAATTTATCCTAAGAAAGAATTAAAAGTAGCCATTGGTTATGACTGTCGTCATGATAGTAAATGGTTATCTAAAGTTGTTGCGGATGTTTTTTCTGCAAATAATATTAAAGTTTTTCTTTTTGAAGACCTACGCCCTACCCCCGAGTTATCATTTGCGGTAAATCATTTAGGATGTGATGTTGGTATTGTATTGACAGCTTCTCATAATCCTCCAGAATATAACGGATACAAAGTATACTGGTCTGATGGTGGTCAAATCGTACCTCCAGAAGATAAAGGAATTATTAACGAAGTAAATTCTTTAGAATATACAGATATTAACTTTAACTCCAATGAAAACCTTATTTCTTCTATAGGAAATGAAATAGACGAAGCTTTTTGGTTAGCATCTATTAAAAACGGAACTTTTAATGTAAAAGGCCGTGAAGATTTAAAAATTGTTTTTACTTCTTTACATGGTACTGCTATTAAATTAATTCCTGAAGTTTTAAAACGTGCTGGATATGCACAAGTTCATATTGTTGAAGAACAAGCTGAGCCTAATGGAAGTTTCCCTACTGTAAAATCACCAAATCCAGAAGAACCGGAAGCATTACAAATGGCTGTTGATTTAGCGAATAAAATTGATGCTGATATTGTTTTAGGAACTGACCCTGATTCGGACAGAATAGGTATTGCTGTTCGTGACTTAGAAGGTAATATGAAATTATTAAACGGAAATCAAACTATGAGTATGATGACCTATTTTTTAATTAATGACTGGGAAAAGCAAGGTAAATTAAACGGAAAACAATTTGTAGGATCTACAATTGTATCAACTAATTTAGTAAATGAAATTGCTGAATCTTATGGTGTAGAAACTAAAGTTGGATTAACAGGTTTTAAATGGATAGCTAAGATGATTAAAGACCACCCAGAACTTGATTTTATAGGTGGTGGTGAAGAAAGTTTTGGTTATATGGTTGGTGATTTTGTTCGTGATAAAGATGCTGTAACTGCTGCTTTATTAGCTTGCGAAATTGCCGCAAATACAAAAGCAAACGATAGTTCTTTTTACAATGAATTATTAACTTTATACACACGTCATCATTTTTATAAAGAACACTTAATTTCTATTGTTAAAAAAGGAATGGATGGTGCTAATGAAATCAAACAAATGATGGCAGATTTACGTAGTGCTCCTTTTACTGAAATAGACGATAAAAAAGTGGAGTTTTTATATGATTATCAAGCGTCTATTAGAAAGAATTTGATTACTGGTGAAGAGGTAATTATGGATATTCCTAAATCGAATGTACTAATTTATCAAACTACAGATGGTACAAAAATAGCAGCTCGTCCTAGTGGGACTGAACCAAAAATAAAATTCTATTTTAGTGTAAGAACAACCTTAGACACTATTAATAATGCAGTTGCTGTTGAAAAAGAATTAGACACTAAAATTCAAAGAATTATCAAAGGATTAAATTTATAGATGAATTATTTTAAAAGATTTTTTAATTACGCACGTCCTTATAAATCAATTGGAATATTAAGTATTATTCTTAATATTTTGTATGCGTTATTTACCACTCTATCATACGTTATTTTAATGCCTACTTTAAATATTTTATTTGGCGAAACACCCAAAGTTTTTATAAAACCTCAATTTTTAGGTTTTAGTAATTCTCTAAATAAAGAATATTTAAGTAATTTATTAAATTATTATGTTACCCACACAAATGAAAATTATGGACAGGAAAAAACGCTGCTATATGTAGTACTATGTGTAATTATTGTTTTTTTACTTAAAAATTTATTTAGTTATTTAGGACAACTAACCATGGTTTTTTTAAAAAATAATGTATTAAAGGATCTTAGAACAATTATTTATCAAAAAATAATAACGTTACCACTTTCTTTTTTTTTGAAACAAAACAAAGGTGATATTATTGCTCGTAGTACTAATGATGTAAATACTATTAATAATTCTTATCTTAATTTAATCATCACTTTTATAAGGGAACCATTAAATATTATTTTTACATTGTTTGTAATGGTAAAAACAAGTTGGGAATTATCTATTTTCATTTTTACTTTTATTCCTGTTTCTGGTTTAGTTATTTCATTTATAAGTAAAAAAATAAAAGAACAATCTGGTGAAATTTCTTATAAAATCGGTGGGCTCTTAGGAATTTTAGAAGAAAGTATTTCTGGATTAAAAATTATTAAAGCTTTTAACGCTGAACAATTATTTACCTCAAAATTTAATACTCAAACAGAAGATATTAGATTATTATCTAACAAAATGAGTAAAAAAGAAACCCTAGCTAGTCCTATGAGTGAGTTTTTAGGAATTGTTACAATTGCAGGGCTTCTTTGGTATGGTGGTAAAATGGTTTTGATTGATAAAACATTACTAGGTGGTACTTTTATTGGTTTTATGGCTGCAGCTTACAATATACTTACACCAGCAAAAGCAATTGCAAAAGCTAATAATAATATTAAGATCGGAAACGCCGCTGCACAAAGAATTTTTGAAGTTATCGATACCAAAAATGAATTAATCGAACTTGATAACCCTAAAGAGTTAACCATTTTTAAAGAGGAAATTCAATTTAAAAACATTTCGTTTAAATATGACGAAAGCTATATTTTAAAAAACTTTTCATTAACAATTCCTAAAGGAAAAACAGTTGCTTTAGTAGGACAATCTGGTAGCGGAAAATCTACTTTAGCAAACTTAATTACTCGTTTTTATGATCTAAACAAAGGTGATATTTTTATTGATGGTAATAATATAAAAGACGTTTCTAAAAAATCACTTCGAGGATTAACAGGAGTTGTAGCACAAGATGCCACTTTATTTAATGATACAATTGCTAATAATATAAAATTAAGTAAACCTTTTGCTACTGATAAAGAAATTGAAAACGCGGCTATAATAGCAAATGCCGCTGATTTCATCAATGATTTCCCTCTGAAATACCAAACTATAATTGGTGATAGAGGTAGTTCATTGTCTGGTGGTCAGCAACAACGAATTGCTATCGCAAGAGCTGTTTTAAAAAACCCTCCAATTATGATTTTAGATGAAGCAACTTCCGCTTTAGATACCGAATCTGAACAGTTAGTTCAAATAGCTTTAGAAAAAATGATGAAAAATAGAACATCTTTAGTTATTGCACATCGATTATCTACCATTCAAAATGCTGATAAAATAGTTGTTATGAAAAAAGGCCAAATCGTAGAACAAGGGAAACATGATGAATTATTAGCTAAAAAAGGTGAGTATTATAAATTAGTGAGTATGCAATCACTAGCTTAAATATTTATAATTAATAAAAAAAAAAGGAAAGTTCATAAACTTTCCTTTTTTTTATATTTTAAAATTTTAATTACATATTTCTAAACCTAGCTTCTTCCCTTTTACTATCATAAAATCATAACAAGCTTCATGTTCATTCGGTATTTCACCTTCTAAAATAGCTTCTTTGATAGCTTCTTTTATCTCTCCTATTTCTCTACACGGTGTTAAATTAAAAGCTTTCATAATTTCTTCACCTGTAATGGGTGGTTGAAAATTACGTACTTTATCTCGCTCTTCTACTTCTTTAATTTTATCACGAACGAGTTCAAAATTTTTATGATAACGACTAAATTTTTTAGGATTTTTTGTTGTTATATCTGCCTCACATAGAGTCATTAAAGAATCTACGTCATCTCCGGCATCAAAGACCAACCTTCGAACTGCTGAATCGGTTACATCACTTGCTAAAACAATTGGTCGAGAACTTAACATTACCATTTTTTGAACAAATTTCATTTTATTGTTCAATGGCATTTTTAATCGCTTAAATAATTTATACACCATTTTAGAACCTACAAATTCATGTGCATGAAATGTCCATCCTTGTTTTTTATGATAACGTTTTGTTGGTGCCTTACCTATATCGTGCAACAATGCTGCCCAACGAAGCCAAACATCCTCAGTGTTTTTAGAGATATTATCAACAACTTCTAAAGTATGATAAAAATTATCTTTATGTTTTTGCCCTTCTAGTTCCTCAACCCCTTTTAAAGCTATCAGTTCTGGGATAATTCGTTCTAATAATCCTGTTTCCTCTAGCAATAAAAAACCAACAGAAGGCTTAGATGAATCTAATACTTTATTTAACTCAACAATTATTCGTTCTTTGGTAATAATATCTATACGTTTTGCATTTTTTGCAATAGCACTTAAAGATTCAGCTTCTATTACAAAATTCAACTGTGCTGCAAAACGAATGGCACGCATCATCCGTAACGGATCATCTGAATATGTAATATCAGGATCTAAGGGGGTTTTTATTATTTTAGATTCTAAATCTGACATTCCATCAAAAGGATCTAATAATAAGCCGAATGTTTCCTTATTTAAACTTAAAGCCAATGCGTTTATAGTAAAATCACGCCTATTTTGATCATCTTGCAACGAACCTGCCTTTACTTCTGGATTTCTACTATTTTCTTTATAAGATTCTTTGCGAGCTCCTACAAACTCTATTTCAATATCTTTATATCGTAACATTGCTGTTCCGTATGTTTTAAAAACTTGAACCTTTGGTTTGTTTGGTAACAAAGAAGCTACTCTTTCTGCTAATTCTATTCCGCTACCAACAGCAACTACATCTATATCTTTTGCAACACCTCTTTGTAAAATAAAATCACGTACAAAACCTCCAATTACATAACTTTCTAATTGTAATTCTTCTGTTGCTTTACTTATGTATTGAAATATTTCAGCAGAAATGGCCTCTTTATAGTATTGTTCTTGCATCTAATTATTCTGTAAAGATGATTATTAAATTATTTTTTATTATTAAAATATAAATATTTTGTACTATGATAAAAGGAACTAAGCAAATCATCCATCTTTTTAGTTAGTTCTTTATTTTTTTTACTAATATCTTTTAATGAATTATTTTTCAAATTTATTAATTGATACTTTTTATTATAAACTGTTTTATAATAATATAATGAATCTTTAATAATACCAGAAGCTGGTTCTCCTTTTATATTTCTACAGATAAAAGAAAAAGGTTTTTTTTGTAAACTATCTAAAACATTACGCCCCAATGTATAATTAATATGATCTTGCTTTATTAAACTCATAACTGTTGGAACAACATCTACTAAATGAGCATTTTTTGTTATTTCTTTAGGTGCTACTAATTTTGGTGCATGAATAATAAAAGGAACATTATGCATTAAAAGACCTAATTGAGCATGAGTTGGTCTAAAATGTGTTACTGTATTCATTGCTGTTTGATGATCTCCAAAAAAAACAAAAATAGTATTATCGTAATATCCTGATTTTTTAGCTCTCTTTAGAAATTCATTTATATTAAAATCTAAATATCTAAGCGCATTTAATTGTGCTACTGATTTAAATCCAGACTCTTCAAGTACCTTTTTATCAATATCTTGTTCTTTCAAAGGAATATAACTTTCTTTTTTTTCGGGCACCGTAAACGGCATATGATTGGTAGCCGTTTGTAAATATGCTACAAATGGCTTCTTTGAATCATGTATTTTCTTAAATATTTTATCAGCTTCTTTAAATAAATCATAATCATCTATCCCCCAAACATCAGCTCTATTCTCCTCTTCATAACTACCTTCTTCATAAATTTTTAAATCATTAATATTTGCCTGAAAAACTGCTCTAATATTCGCCCAATTAGCACTACCACCTAATAAGTATAATTTTTGATAATCCTTAAACTGATTAAATAATACTCGTTGGTTTATAATCATCGGGTTTCTTGAAGCAGATTTTACATTATCAATATCTGGTAAACCTGTTATACTACTAAAAACACTTCCTGCCGTTGTTGCTTTATGTACATAATGATTGGTAAAACTGATACTCTCTTTCATTAAACTATCTAATACAGGTGTACTCTTAATAGGGTTGCCATAGTAACTTAAAGATGCATTACCTACAGACTCTAGCATTACAAAAACAACATTTGGTTTATTTTTTATAGTATCCTTAAAGATACTTTTTCTTTCAAAATTAATAGAATCAGAATTAACACCTAAATAATTATTAATTATAGGAGCGTATTTTTTTGTTTTCTCAATACTGTAACTTTCATTTCTAAACTTAAAACTATCAAAAAAATATAATACAGGGTTCAATGAAAATTGATTCAAATCTTTATTACTCGAAAAAAAAGCTTGACTCCACCTTAATGGATAATGCTGTAAACTGCTATATACTCCAAAAGTCAATACTAATAATGTAATTATTGAAAATATAACTTTATTCTTTTTTGTTGACACAAAATTGGTTTTTGAAAATTTAGTATAAAGCCAACTATGATATTTTATCAACAATAAAAAAAATACTAAAATTACAGTTATTCCCTTATAAACAGGATAGCTTTCCATAAAAACTTGAGTAGAAATTTTTAAATTTTCCAAAAAACGTAATGCACTTGCATTGACTCTTAAATTTAAATAACTATAATGACCAAAATCAAACAAGTAAAAAGATAAAATAATCAAATACAAAAGACTCGTATATATAAGATAAATAATTTTACCAATTTTCTTAACAAAAAAATATTTGGATATAAAGTAACCGAAAGCTATCGGTACAAAAGCTAATATTGCTAACTTTAAATCGAATCGAATACCAAAAGAAATAGCTTGGATTAAATCACTGAAATCAACAGTTAATTTACCAATAAACAAACTATAAAAAGCAATTCTTAATAGAGTAACAAAAATGAACAAACTTAAAATGTTTACATATAAAAATTTTAAGTAATTGGGTGTTTTATAACGCATAATAGTATTAGGTGTAAATAATCAAAAAATAAATTTTAATAGAAATTCTAGAGGTGATTATCACAAAGAAATTAAATTTTACTCTCGGATTATTTTAATTTCATTAGTTGTTGTTAATTTTAAAATTGTAGATGATTTAACTACTTTTTTATTTAACTGCAAAGCTACTACATAATCTACACTTTGTAAAATAGCGTCACTTATTTCTGTAAATGATTTTGGAGTTGGTAATCCACTAATATTTGCAGAAGTAGAAACAATGGGTTTCCCAAACTCACTTATTAGTTTTAAACAAAAATCATCCTGTGGTATTCTAATAGCAATGGTATTATCAGAAGCTATTGTATTTTTTGCCAATTTTTTGGGGTTGTTATAAATAATTGTAGTTGGCTTCTCTACTGTTTTTATAAGTTCTATTGTTTCTTCAGTAAGTATCTCTATGTAATTTTTTAACATAGCTATTGAATCTACCAAAATAATTAAGCTTTTAGATTCCTTTCTGTTCTTTATTTTATAAACCTTCTTTACAGCATCTTCACTTGTAGCATCACAACCTATACCCCATACAGTATCTGTTGGATATAATATTGTTTCTCCATTATTTAAAGTTAATAATGCTTTTTGAATATCTGCATGCATAATTAATAATTCAATTGAATAAAATCAATGTACTTTTTCTGATATTCATATATTTCATGAATATCTTTCCTTTTATCTTTTATAACTTTAGATTCGTCAAAATTAAAATACTCTACACGAATGTCTTTTTTATAAATCAATTTTAATGTTATTAACGCTGTTGTAATAGTTCCTACAACATGAACTGGGTATTCATTACGTAATATAAAATCTAGCTCAATATTAAACTCATTCCTTCTTATTTCGCAATTAACATATTGCTTTATTTCTTCAATTTCAGCATTAGACTCTCTACCATGTGGTATATATATAAGTTTTTTTTCTTTATATAATTCTGCTATTTTCTTTAAGGTTATTAAATAATCTTTCAAATTAACAATACCAGCGCCTACTATATCTGTACCTATAATATACACTTCGTTTGAAGATTGTGGAATAGCATTTACTTTTAATGATTTAAACCAATCTAATTCATTTTCAATTATAACTTGATTAGGGTAATTTGGTAAATCATAAAACGTATAAAAACCAACTTTACTAACTTGTTTTTCTATTTTTACACCATAAACATTATAAATAAACTTAACAAAATCATACTTAAATCCCTTTTTATTTTTCCCTTTAAACAGAGAAAATCTTTTTGTTAAATTATTTGTGTCTCTAAATTCTTTAGCTATATTAATAGTTGCATTTCCATCATCTAAAAGGTATAGATGATTATAATTTAAATTATTCACAAAATAAGAAGCTATAGGAAAAGCCCTTGTAAATAAATAATCATACTCTTTTTTTTGTAATTTTAAAATTAGTTTTAGCCAAGATAAACCGTATGACGATTTTCTTTTAGTTCTAATTATTTCATTCCAGTCCCCTGATTTTTCAATTAAATAATTAATGGTACTCTCATCACTCTTACTTGCTTTAATGATTAGAATCGTTTTTTTTATATTAAATTGATTTCTAGCTTCAATAGCCCCCAATAATTCTAACGGTTTTGAAATAAAAAAAATTGAACGCATTATTTAGGGAATTGAGTTGAACGAAAACTTAACCAAGTTTTATTTTTTAATGCTTGAAAGTAATAATTCTTCATATTAATTAATAAATGATATTGAATGTTTAATTTAGGGACAAAGAAGAAAATAAAACCTAAAAATCCTAAAATTAATTTTGAAAAGATATTCTGACTAATTAATAAAACTTGACTAATACTTTTAGATAAACCCTTAAAGTGAGTATTAACATATATATGTTTTGAAATTAACACTTGAGATTTTGTTAACGCTGTTGTTATAACATTTATTCTTGAAGCTCCTCCATGATTATGGATAATAGAGACATCTTTTAATAAACAGATTTCCCCCCCTAAGTCAGTTACTTTTTTACATAAATCTACATCTTCAAAATACATCCAATAATTTTCATTCCACTTACCTATTTTATGAAACCAAAGTTTACTAATAAAAATAGTTGAACCTGATACCCAATCAGGAAATATCTTTTTCTCATCTGAAATCACTATTTTTTTATAACGATCATTAACTAACCTGAAAACAGCTCTCGATAATCCAAATAAAGTAAACATCTGAGGAAAAATTCGTATTGAGTCTTCTAATTTACCTTTACTATTTGTTTGACTAGAAGAAACTATTCCGAAATTAGAATTCTCTTTTAAAGTCTTTAACATTTTCTCCAGTGCTTCTACATTTACTATTGTATCTGGATTTAAGAATAATAAATAATTACCTTTACTCTTATTTGCACCTGTATTACACCCATTAGAAAAACCGTTATTCCCTGAATTTTCAAAAAACAAAACATTTTCATGATTTTTAGAAAAATCAGTTAACTTATCATCATTAGAACAGTTATCTATAACAATAGTCTCAAAAGAGAATGTCTTTTGAGTTATTTTCTTTAATGAATTTAAACAATTTTGAAGATCACTCCAACTTTTATAATTAACAATTATAATAGATACATCTACGTTGTTTTCATCTTTATTAAAATTTGAAGGATCTTCAATAATCATTTTAAATATGTTTTGCTATACTTTTATACCGCTACATCATACTCTCTAAGAGCATCGTTTAACGAAGTTTTCTTATTTGTACTTTCCTTACGTTTACCAATAATTAATGCACACGGTACTTGATACTCACCTGCAGCAAATTTTTTAGTATAACTACCAGGAATTACTACTGAACGAGCAGGAACTACTCCTTTCGTTTCAACAGGTGTATCACCAGTAACGTCTATAATTTTGGTACTCATTGTTAAAACTACGTTTGCTCCTAAAACAGCCTCCTTCTCTACTCTAACACCTTCAACAACAATACAACGAGAACCTATAAAAGCTCCGTCTTCAATAATTACTGGAGCTGCTTGTAATGGCTCTAAAACACCACCAATTCCTACTCCACCAGATAGGTGTACATTTTTACCTATTTGAGCACAAGAGCCAACTGTAGCCCATGTGTCAACCATTGTACCTTCATCTACATAAGCTCCAATGTTTACATAACTAGGCATTAAAATTGTTCCTGATGAAATATATGCTCCATGACGTGCAACTGCATTTGGTACCACACGTATTCCTTTTTCTTTAAAGTTTCTCTTTAATGGAATTTTATCATAATATTCAAAAATACCAGCTTCTAAAGTTTCCATTTTTTGAATAGGAAAATATAATACAACTGCTTTTTTAACCCATTCATTTACTTGCCATCCATTATCTGTAGGTTCAGCTACTCGTAACTCACCAGCATCTAATAAATCAACAACTTTTCTTATTGTATTAATCGTATTATCTTCTTTTAACAAATCACGATTATTCCACGCTTTTTCTATAATAGATTGTAATTCTGTCATCTTTAAAATTTTCTTCAAATATAAAATCTCTATTTCTATATTACGCGAATATACATTTTTTAAACAACTCTTTTTTTCTTGTTTAAATTACTTGTTTTACGTTTAAAAAACGTAAATAATTAGCATATACTTTAACTAATTTTAAAATTAGCAATTTTATAGAAACTTAACTATTATTTTTGTAAAAAATTAAAAACAAATTTGGGAAGAGTTTTAGCCATAGATTTCGGAAAAAAAAGAACAGGAATAGCTGTTACAGATGAACTACAAATTATTGCTTCTGGTTTAACAACAGTCAATACAAAAGAATTAATTCCTTTTTTAAAAGAATATATTAAAAAAGAAAGTGTAGATTTATTTATACTAGGTAAGCCGAAGCAAATGGATAATACAGATAGTGAAAGTGAAGCGTTAATTATACCTTTTTTACAGAAATTAGAAAAAGCTATTCCTAATATTCCAATAAAACGAGAAGATGAACGTTTTACCTCTAAAATGGCTTTTCAAACAATGATAGATAGTGGATTAAATAAAAAACAACGTCAAAACAAAGCTTTGGTTGATGAAATAAGTGCTACAATCATTTTACAATCATATTTGTACAATAAATAATTTTATAGACAAACCATTCTTTGTATTTTCGCATTCTTAAAAAAATTAAAAAAACATGATTTTACCCATTGTTGCATACGGAGATCCCGTATTACGTAAAGTAGGACAAGAAATCGATAAGGAATATCCTGAGTTAGAAAAATTGATTGCTAACATGAAGGAAACCATGTATAACGCTAATGGTTTAGGATTAGCTGCTCCACAAATTGGAAAAGATATCCGTTTATTTTTAATTGACGCTTCTCCTTTTGCAGATGATGAGAATTTATCAGAGGAAGATAGAAAAGCTTTCGAAAACTTTAATCGTGTATTTATTAATGCTAAAATTATTAAAGAAGAAGGTGAAGAATGGGCTTTTAACGAAGGTTGTTTAAGTATTCCTTCTGTTAATGAAGATGTTTTTCGTCAAGAAAAAATTACAATTGAATACCAAGATGAAAACTTCGAAAAGCATACGGAAATTTTAAGTGGTTTAACAGCAAGAGTTTTTCAACACGAATACGATCATATTGAAGGTATATTGTTTACGGATAAATTATCTTCTTTAAAGAAAAGGTTAATTAAGAAAAAATTAGAAAATATTTCTAAAGGAAAAGTTAATGCTGATTATAGAATGCGCTTTCCTAATGCAAAGAAAAAATAAAATATAAAGACATTAAAACATATGGAATTTAACAAAATTATATCTGTAACAGGAAAACCTGGTTTATTTGAAATTTTATCACAAACAAAAACTGGTGTAATTGTAAAATCAATTATTGATGGTAAACGTTTTCCTATAACAGCTACTCATAACGTAAGTTTATTAGAAAATATAGCTATCTATACTTATGAAGAAGAAGTTCCTTTAGCTAAAGTGTTAAAAAACATAGCAGATAAAGAAGATGGTAAAGAAGCTATATCTCATAAAGAAAGTGCTAAAAAATTAACATCTTACTTTAGTGAAGTTTTACCTGGATTTGATGAAGAACGTGTATACGCATCAAATATTAAAAAAATTATTCAATGGTATAATACTTTAGCTAATTCTGATTTTGACTTTAGCTCTTTAGTAGAGGTAGCAACAACTGAAGAAGAAGAATAAAATATGAATACTCGTAAGCAACAATTAGACGCTTTTAATCGTTTATTAGATATTATGGACGAACTTCGTGAGAAGTGTCCATGGGATAAAAAACAAACCTTAGAAAGTCTACGTCATTTAACTATTGAAGAAACTTACGAACTAGGAGATGCTATTCTAGAAAATGACTTAGAAGAAATTAAGAATGAATTAGGCGATGTGTTATTACACATCGTCTTTTATGCTAAAATAGGTAGTGAAAAAAAATATTTTGACATTGCTGATGTTGCTAATTCAATTTCTGATAAATTAATTCATCGCCATCCACATATTTACGGCGATGTAGTTGTTGAAAATGAAGAAGAAGTAAAACAAAACTGGGAAAAACTAAAGTTAAAAGAAGGAAAAACATCTGTTTTAGAAGGAGTACCTAAAAGTTTACCTGCCTTAGTAAAAGCTAGTAGAATACAAGAGAAAGTTGCTGGTGTTGGTTTTGACTGGGAAGAACCACAACAAGTTTGGGAAAAAGTACAAGAAGAAATTTCTGAGCTTAATGAAGAAATAAAAGCTGGTAACATAGAAAACACCGAAAAAGAATTTGGCGATGTATTATTTTCTTTGATTAACTATGCCCGCTTTATTAAAGTAAACCCTGAGAATGCTTTAGAGAAAACGAATAAAAAATTTATCAACCGCTTTCAATACTTAGAAAAAGCGGCAAAAAAAGAAGGGAAAGAACTTTCTGATATGACTTTAGGTGAAATGGATATACATTGGAAAAACTCAAAAGAGTTTTTCAATTAATAACCTACACTACTCTTTTTAAGGTTACTCTTTATCTTATTAAATAATTAAACATCACATTTAATAACACTTAAAAATATACATAATTAATCAATTATACTTACAAACTTTCTGTAGGTACTAAATTACTTTAAATGAGTAAATAACCTTATAGAAAATCAACAAAAATGAAATTACAAACAATACTTTTTTTGGTTATAACAATTGTTTCTACATTTCTTTGCGTTAGAAGAATGAATTCTAAAGGATGTATTTCTTTTGGTTATATTGGTTTACTTATTTTAAGTATTAACGCCTTCACTATTTTTTCATGGTTATTTATGTGTAATAGTTTGAAAGATATTTATACTGTATCAGTGTCCGAAAATAAATATTATGCTGAAGTTGTTAGTACAACTAGTGAAGAGCATTATAATGATGAAAGTGGTGAATACCAAACAATGTATACACCTACAGTTAAATTTACGACCAATACAGGGAGTTTAATTCATAAAGAGTTAAATTTTTCTACATCAAATAAAAAAATTGGTAAAACATATAAAGTCCATTATGATGAAACAAATGATACTATCATTACTCTTGGCTTTACAATGATTATTAAAACTGTTGGCGCTTTTATTTTTTGCTTTGTTTTTTCGTTCTTATTTATAGGACTTTTATTTTTTATTTTAAATCACCCGATGGATAATTATAAAAACCTAGCATCATTAATTGGTTTTTATTTTTTCGTTCCTTTTCTAATGATTGGTTTTGATTCATTACTTATTTACAGTATTTTTTATGGTAATTCTGTTCCTTTCTTTGTAATAATTTTATTACTCTTCTTTATTTCTATTTTATCCTTAGCTATAGTCGGTTATATAAAAATGTTATTATCAGAAGGTATGCCTAAAATGAAACGTGCTGGGCCTGGTAAATGGGTAAGTCGATAATATTATTTTACTCTTTTCTAACCGTTTTCAAGCTTAATAAATCAATAGGATTAATACCTAAACCTTTTATATTTTTTTGACTAAAACGAATTACTTCATCATAATATAGTGGTATTATCGGCGCTTCTTCAATTATGATACTATCCATTTTTTGATATAATTGATAACGTTTTTTAACATCAACTTCTTTTATTGACTCTTCATATAGATTATCGAAAATTTCATTTTTAAAATGAGTGTAATTTGGCCCATTTGGGGTAAAATTCTTACTATAAAACAATGAAACATAATTTTCTGCATCAGGATAATCAGCAATCCAACTCGCTCTAAAAACAGGTAATTTACCACTCGCCTTCCCTTGTCGTAAAGTAGAAGGTGGAATTACATCTACCTTTGTTTGTAATCCTATATTTTGTAATTCACGTTGAATAAATTCACATAAATCTAAATAATTTCCATTTGTAGTTATAGTTATTTCAGGGTTTTCATCTCCCGTTTCTTTTACATATTGTAAAACTAAAGCAGCAGCTTTTTCAGGTTGATATGTATATCCTTTTTGGTTATTAAATGACGGTAATCCTTTAGGGATAAATCCACTCGTAGCAGGTGTTCCTATTCCATTACGTAAAAATTTAATCATTTTTTTACGGTCAAATCCGTAATTTATAGCCTGTCGTATTAATTTTGATTTTGTTGGATATTTAACTTCCCCCTCCATATAAACACCTAAATACTCTGTATTTAAATAAGCTCCCGTTTGCATTATAATTTTACCTTTATGCTTTTCCTTTAATGTTCCATTAGTATTTAAAATATCATCTTTATAAGAAGCGTCTAAACTTTTCATAAAATCGATATTCCCTTGAATAAACTGTAAAAATTCACTTTGTTTATCTGGTAAAAAAGTAATTGCAACTGCTTCTAAATATGGCAATTGTTTTCCTTTTATATCTTTTTCATAATATAATGGGTTTTTACGTAAAACTAACTTGGTGTTTTCAACCCATAATTTAAACTTAAAAGGTCCTGTACCAATAGGATTTGCTCTAAAATTATTACCAAAATACCTTACCGCTTCTTTAGGAACTACTGAACAATATTTCATTGCTAGTAAACCTAAGAAAGGCGGAAAAGCTTGCTTTAAATTTATGATAAAAGTAGAATCATTTTCTGCTTTAAAACTAGCTACATTTTGTAATACCCAACCTCCAGGAGAAGCTACTTTTTTATTTAATAATCTATTAAATGAAAATTCAAAATCATTTGCCTTAACTATTCTTGTTGAATCTTTTCCAAATAATAAATGTTTATGAAAATACACATCATTTCTAAGCGTAAATTTATAGGTCTTTCCATCTTCAGAAATCGTCCAAATTCTCGCTATATCAGGTTGTACACGTAAACTATCGTCTAACTGTACTAACCCATTAAATAATTGATTTACCGCCCAAATATTACGCTGATCTTTTGCAAATACAGGGTCTAGTGATGTTATATTTGAATGTTCATTATAACGAAAAACCTGTGAGTCAGCAAATTGATTCTTTTCTTTTGAACAAGAAGAAATTATTATTAAAATAAAAAGTATCCTACTAAATAGCTTACTTCTTTTTACGCTTGTCTTTATAGTATATTTTATCTGCAATGTATATCGTTTTAGAAACTTCTGCATAAACAGTTGAAGCCTCTTTATTTGTTATCTTAATGTTTTTTATTAAATCTATTTCTTTTTCACGAACTACTCGTTCTTTTATTTTTTGAATTTCATCTTTAGTGAAAATAAAATCAACATATGAGTTTTCTTTTGCTGGTCTTTTAAACTTAATACTTGCACTTTTGTCCCAAACTACGTAATCATTCCCTAAAACATTCATTAACTGAATCATAAATATAGGATCAGTAGCTGAGAACAAACTTCCGCCAAATATAGAACCTACATAGTTTTTATTTTTATAACTAATCGAAATTTTAACTTTCACATTAAGTAAATCATCAGATACTTTAATAATCTTACCTGTAGACCGACGATACATTGGTGATATATTAAACCCGTATTTAAAAATAACATGCTGTTTTAAAAACTTATTTAATACTTTTGAAATTGCTGCGTACATTTATTTGTTACTATTTTAAGTCTATATTCACCTTCTACCTTACAAATTCGTAGTTGATATTATTCATATCACTTTTCTCTTCTCATATCTCTAGATTCTGTATGTTACATATTGTTTTTCCTTTGAAAAATTACAGCTAACATAATATGATGACATTAAAAAACTTCTATCATAGGAGTAATTCATATTTTGTTTCAGGTAAGCCTATATCTTCACTTATAAACTTTTTAACTTCTACAAAATTAAATCTTTTTAAGATTTTAGAGGAAGCGATATTAGCATCAACAACATAAGCCACAATTTTTTTCATTCCTACAGATCTACAATAAGTAATTAATCCTTCACAAATTTCAGTAGCATAACCATTACCCCAATATTCTTCAATAAATCGATACCCTATCTCGTCATCTATATTATCCTTTACTAAAGCTACTGTTCCTATAAAAACAGTATCATTTTTTCTTTCTACTGCATAAATAAAAAAATAATTTAATCTCTTTTCATACCTCGCTATTAAATTTTTTAATTCTTTTTCACATGTAATAATTGTTTTTATATCGCCTGTTGCATATTTTAAAACTAACGGATTACTTTCTAATTTAAAAAAGCTGTCTAAATCAAACATAGTAAGTTTTCTAATCAGTAGTCTTTCAGTTTCAAAAATCATGAATAAAATTGTAATTTTGCAGTTAATAAATGCTGTATAAAGCAGGTTTATAAAAATACACTATACGAACTTCTAAAAAAATAAAGACTTATACAAGACTTTTGCTTTTTATTAAGGATATTAAAAGAATGAATGCAGATAAAAAAGTAGCTTTTTATACGTTAGGATGTAAATTAAATTTTTCTGAAACCTCTACCATTGCTAGAAGCTTTGTAAACGAAGGATTTGATCGTGTTGAATTTGATGAAAAAGCAGATGTATATGTAATTAATACATGTTCTGTTACAGATAACGCTGATAAACGTTTTAAATCGATTGTAAAATCTGCTTTAAAACAAAACGATGATGCTTTTATAATTGGTGTTGGTTGCTATGCACAATTAAAGCCTGAAGAGTTAGCAAATGTTAATGGGGTTGATTTAGTTCTAGGAGCTACCGAAAAATTTAACGTTACTAGCTATATTAATGACTTAACCAAAAATGATATTGGTGAGGTACATTCTTGCGAAATTGAAGAAGCTGATTCTTACGTAGGTGCTTATTCTATTGGAGATCGTACACGTGCTTTCTTAAAGGTACAAGATGGTTGTGATTATAAATGTACTTACTGTACTATTCCACTTGCTCGTGGTATTTCTAGATCTGATACTTTAGAGAATGTGTTAAAAAACGCCAAAGAAATTTCAGAAAAAGGAATTAAAGAAATCGTTTTAACTGGTGTTAATATTGGTGATTATGGTAAAGGTGAGTTTGGTAATAAAAAACACGAACATACTTTTTTAGAACTCGTAAGAGAATTAGATAAAGTTAATGGAATTAATCGTTTGCGTATTTCATCTATTGAACCAAATTTATTAAAAGATGAAACAATTGATTTTGTTTCAAATTCTAAAACATTTGTTCCTCATTTTCATATCCCATTACAATCAGGTAGCGATGATTTATTAAAAAGAATGAAGCGCCGTTATTTAACGAGAACCTACACTAATAGAGTTTTTAAAATAAAAGAAGTAATGCCAAATGCTTGTATTGGTGTTGATGTTATTGTTGGTTTTCCTGGTGAAACAGATGAATTATTTTTAGAGACTTACAATTATTTAAACGAAATGGATATTTCGTATTTACATGTATTTACCTATTCTGAAAGACCAAATACTGAAGCCGTTGAAATGGATGGTACAATTCCTAAAAAAACACGTGCAAAACGCAGTAAAATGTTACGTGGCTTATCCGTTAAAAAGCGTAGAGCTTTTTATGAAACTCAAATAGGAAATACATTAACAGTACTTTTTGAAAGTGAAAATAAAGAAGGTTACATATATGGTTTTACAGAAAATTATGTAAAAGTAAAAACCCCTTGGAATCCTGAATTAATAAATACCTTACATACAGTAACTTTAACTAAAATTGATGAAGATGGTTTAGTTCGCTTTAACTTTGTTAAAAACCAAGTTATTGCTTAAATTGTGAGTAGTTATTAAATTACTAAAAATAAAAATATGAGATATTTATTACTATTATCTTTTGCTTTAACATTAGCTTGTAGTGTTCCTAAAAAGGAAACAAAAATAAAATCTACAAAAATTGAAGAAAAAAAAGTTATACTAAAGAAAACTGTTGATATACCTAAAACAATAGAAAACGAACTTATTGTTATTTTTAAAAACCCTAAAAATATTGAAGGTGCTAAATCTTTAATTGAAGATAGTGGTTTATCTTTTCAAAAAATGGTGTATGATAAAAATACATCAAAAATTGGAGTTATTACTGTACCTGAAGGTAAAAGAGCTTTTTGGTTAGAGAAATTAAAAAAAACAAACGCTTTTAAATTGGTTAATATCAATACTGATAAAACAGTAAGTAATTTAATTAAAATAGAAGAAAATACTCTTGTAAGTATAAAAAAAACACCCTGTTCCGGTGATTGTGCTGTATATGAACTTTCTATTGATAAACAAGGAAATGTAATCTACAAAGGTATAAAATACGTACTTAAAGAAGGAAAACATGAATTTAAGCTTTCTGAGAAAGAATTTGAAAAGCTAAATACTATGTTTAGTGCAAAAGGCTTTGAAAACTTTAAAGATGAATATGACGACCCTAGTATTGTAGGTTTAGCAAATACTTTTATAACCTATAATGACAAACAAGTTAAAATTCGTTTATGGAGAGATATTCCTGATGAGTTAATTAATATTCATGAATATATTGAAAGTATTTTGTTAAATAAAAAAATGATAGAATAATGCAAAAAACTCACGTGTATTTTGTGCCTGGTTTAGCTGCCAATTCAAAAATATTTGAGTATATTTCTTTGTCTGAAGATCATTTTGAACTTCACTTTTTAGAATGGTTATTACCTAACTCTATAAATGAAAGCATACAAGAATATGCACAGAGAATGTGTAATAACATTCAACATACAAATATTATACTCGTAGGTGTTTCTTTTGGAGGTATTATGGCACAAGAAATGAGTAAGCTAATTCCTTATGAAAAGTTAATTATAATCTCTAGTATAAAAAGCAATAGTGAATTACCTAAACGCTTAAAATTAGCTCAAATAACAGGTGTCTACAAACTTTTTCCTTCAAAAATCATAGCTAATATTGAAAGTTATGAGCATTATTTTTTTAATGATTATTTAAAAAAAAGAGCCGAATTATACAAAATATACTTATCAATAAGAGACAAACAGTATTTACAATGGGCTATTTATAATGTATTACACTGGCAACAGGAAAAAGCAATACAAAACATAATTCATATACACGGAAATGATGATGAAGTTTTTCCTGCAAAACATATAGAGAATTACATTGAAATTGAGAATGGAACTCATATCATGATTTTAAATAAAGCTAAAAGTATTTCTAAAATTATAGAAAAGGAATGTTTTAATTTATTAACTTGTTAATTGAAAAGAAAAATTAAATAAAATGAAAAAATATATACGATTATTCTCATTTATAGCCATTGTTTTTGTAACGATTTTATTTACAAATACAATAAGTAAATCTAATGAGCCTGAAATAAAAAATGTGGCTGAGAGTTATGAAATTAGAGCTGTTAAAACACCTGATAATATGGAACTCGCAGGAGAACCTGTACCCTTAAATAAAGCTGATATTAAAGAGCGCATGGATCGTGAACTATTAGTAAATACCTATTGGCAATCTAACGGGCTACTACTTATAAAGCGTGCAAATAAGTTTTTTCCTATTATCGAACCTTTATTAGAAAAATATGGTTTGCCTGATGATTTTAAATACTTATGCGTTGCTGAAAGTGGTTTGATTAATATTCCTTCATCAAAAGGAGCTGCTGGATATTGGCATTTTATGCCTGCCACTGGTCGTGAGTATGGTTTAGAGGTAAACAAAAATGTTGATGAGCGTTATAATCTAGAAAAATCAACAAGAGTTGCTGCAGAGTATTTAAAAAGGGCAAAAAGAAAATTAGGTTCTTGGACCTTAGCTGCTGCTGCTTATAATGCTGGTAATGGTAGAATATCTCAACGTATGAGACAACAACAAACCAATAATTATTATGATTTACTTTTAAATGCTGAAACAGGTAGGTATATTTTTAGAATTTTGGCTTTAAAAGAAGTATTATCAAATCCAAAAAAATATGGTTTTGTTTACGATCAAGAAGATTTATATACATTCCCTCATACCTATGAAGTTAAAGTAGATACTACTATAACTAATATTGCAAACTTTGCTAAAAATTGCGGAATTACTTATAAAGATTTAAAGCTAGTGAATCCTTGGTTACGAGAAATAAGGCTTAATAATAAAAGTAGAAAAACTTATACTATAAAAATCCCTGTTCATTAATGAAGAAAGTAATGCCTTATGTATATCTAATTATAGGTTTTTTTATTTTATTTGGAACTATTTCTATTTTTTTTAATAATCAAGAAGAATACAGAGTCTTATTCAATTTTAAAACAGATAATAAATATATATTCTTACTTGTAAGACTATTATTTGCAAGTTGGTTTTTAATAGATGGTGTAAAAAAACTAAAACAACACAAGGTTTAATAATAAAAGCTCATTCTATATAGAATGAGCTTTTATTATATATTTCATTAACAAAGTAAAAATATTAAACTTATTCTTCTAATACCTTTTTTACTCTCCCTACAATACCTGATTCTAGTTGAACTTTAATTCCGTGAGGATGTTGTGCTGAGTTTGTTAATATTCTACTCACAATTCCTGAGGTTAATTCTCCCGTTCTTTGGTGATTTTTTTGCACCACATCAACGCTCCCCCCTATTTTTATATTAGTTCTATTTTTCCCGTCCTTCATTATAACTATTTACTTATTAAAAATAAGGAAGCCTATCAACTAATTGATAGGCTTCTCTTAAAAGTTTATTCTGATAATAATAATATATTATAATACTCTTACGTCTACAGCGTTTAATCCTTTTTTTCCGTCTTGTAATTCAAATTCAACTTCGTCATTCTCGCGAACTTCGTCAATTAATCCTGAAACATGTACAAAATGTTCTTTGTTTGATCCTTCTTCTGTGATAAATCCAAATCCTTTTGATTCGTTGAAGAATTTTACGGTACCTTTATGCATAATAAAAAATTATATGTTGTTTAGCTTAAGTGCTTACAACGTTTATTGAATTGCAAAGATAATGCCAACTTTTTGATTTTCACTTACAAATATTATTTCTTTCTAAAAAAACATACCTAATGTAAAACTTAGGTATCTTACAGAAAACGATAAGTTTATTTAAAAAACAAAAAAGCCTATCAATATTGATAGGCTTTTTTTAAAAAGTTTACTCTGGTAATAAATAATATATATTATAATACTCTTACGTCAACAGCGTTTAATCCTTTTTTTCCTTCTTGTAATTCGAATTCAACTTCGTCATTCTCACGAACTTCGTCGATTAATCCTGAAACATGTACAAAATGTTCTTTGTTTGATCCTTCTTCTGTGATAAATCCAAATCCTTTTGATTCGTTGAAGAATTTTACGGTACCTTTATGCATAATAAAAAATTATATGTTGTTTAGCTTAAGTGCTTACAACGTTTATTGAATTGCAAAGATAATGCCAACTTTTTGATTTTCACTTACAAATATTATTTCTTTCTAAAAAAACATACCTAATGTAAAACTTAGGTATCTTACAGAAAACGATAAGTTTATTTAAAAAACAAAAAAGCCTATCAATATTGATAGGCTTTTTTTAAAAAGTTTACTCTGGTAATAAATAATATATATTATAATACTCTTACGTCAACAGCGTTTAATCCTTTTTTTCCTTCTTGTAATTCGAATTCAACTTCGTCATTCTCACGAACTTCGTCGATTAATCCTGAAACATGTACAAAATGTTCTTTGTTTGATCCTTCTTCTGTGATAAATCCAAATCCTTTTGATTCGTTGAAGAATTTTACGGTACCTTTATGCATAATAAAAAATTATATGTTGTTTAGCTTAAGTGCTTACAACGTTTATTGAATTGCAAATATAATGCCAATATTTTAATTTTCACTTACAAATATTACTTTTTTATAAAAAACATATTTTCTGTAAAACTTAAGTGTCTTACAGAAATAGATTCGTTTATTTAAAAACAAAAAAGGCTATCAATTAATTGATAGCCTTTTTTTAAAAAGTTTACTCTGGTAATAAATAATATATATTATAATACTCTTACGTCAACAGCGTTTAATCCTTTTTTTCCTTCTTGTAATTCAAATTCAACTTCGTCATTCTCACGAACTTCGTCAATTAATCCTGAAACATGTACAAAATGTTCTTTGTTTGATCCTTCTTCTGTAATAAATCCAAATCCTTTTGATTCGTTGAAGAATTTTACGGTACCTTTATGCATAATAAAAAATTATATGTTGCTTACTTAAGTGCAAACAACGTTTATTGAGTTGCAAATATACTGCCTATATTTTAAATTCTACCTATAAAATAATTTTATTTCTATTTATTTTCTAATATGCCTATTTATCTTTTTTAAATTTTTAGAAGAACAGCTATTAAAGCAGCATACTTATAATATAGATTATCAATAATATCATAGACTCTATTTTAAAGTTTACTTTAGTAATACTTATACGTTAACAGCGTTGAACCCTTTTTTTTCTTCTTACAATTTGAATTAAACTTTTTCACTCTCAATAACCTCGTCTATTAATCCTTAAAATTTTACAAAACGTTATCTCTTTAATTCTTCTTCTTAAGTTACAATCCCAAATCCTTTTAATTTATTTAAAAACCTCCTGTATATTATCTTTTATAATATTTATTAAACTTTAAATATAAAACTCATTTTCATTAAAATAAATACTAATTGAATCACAAACACGAATTAAGTATTTCGTAATATTTAAACTATTTATTTCACTTATCAATAATAAAACTAAACTACTCACTACATATAGTCATATTACACAATGTATTAATAAAAATATACCATCATCAGTTTTACCTAAATTGATTAATAAATCATGGAAATTTTGTTAATCTAAACTAAATATTATCTATTACTAATACTATATATCCTTAACAATTACTCAAAGCATTCATATCACAGGTATTTTTGTATCATTATGCATTAACTACCTTTTTATCAGAACAATATCACTCATAACTGAAATGAATTAAATGATAAAAAAAGCATATTAGATTTAATTTAAAAGTTTAATACGTTAAAAATAAATATAACAAAAACCAAAATGTAATCATGATTAAAAACTTTTTATTAGTCGCATTCTTTACCATTTCTGTGAGTGGAACTTTTGCTCAGAAAAAAGAAATTGGATGTGGTGTGAAATTATCACTAAAAGAACAAAAAGCTTACAAAAAAGCAATTTTAAAGAATAAACAACTAAAAAGCAGAAAAAGAGTACAAGGATCATATAAAATACCTGTTGTTTTTCATGTATTAAATAACGGAGGGTCTGTTACTCGAAAAAATATGGAATGTCGAATTAATGATGTCATGGAAGTTGTTAATAAAGATTTTCGTGGAGAATTCCCTGGTTTTAATACAACTGATTCTAGATTTGATGCCGTAAAAAGCAAGATGGATAATATTGAATTTATCTTAGCGAAAGAAGATCCTGATGGTAATTTATTAGAATACCCAGGAATGAATTGGTTAGCAGATAGCAATCTTGTTCAAGATGGTTATGATAACAAAATCACAGGAGATCAATGGTGGTGGGGTAAAAATGGTAAATACTATTTACAAGTATTTATTGTATCACACTCTAACGGAATGGATGAAGGTGAATATCAATCTGGACATGCTTTTTTACCTGTTCAAGATGCATTTCCTAGAGTAGTATTTAATTGGAGATACGTAGGTAGAGCTTCTGCTTGTCCTGATAATCCTTCTGAAAGTAATATTGGTTTTGAAAAAGTTATGACTCATGAATTTGGACACTATTTTGGTTTAAAACATACTTTTAATGACAGTAATAAAACGGAAGGAACGTGGACTGAAGAAAATGATGGTATTGATGATACACCTCCTACTTTAGGCTCTGAAGGTTGTACTAGAGATGTATTAAATGTGCCAGGAGTATATCCTAATTTAGAAAACCACATGGATTATAATACTTCATGTCAAAACATGTTTACTGTTGATCAAGTTGCAATGATGAATATGTGGTTAGAAGATACAAATACAGCTCCACACCCAAGAAGTTTACTTTGGCAATCTAACAACCTTATTGCAACAGGTATAACACCAAGAGTTCCAACAGCTATATTTACTAGTAATGAAACTGCTGTATGTATTAATAAGAATGTTATTTTCAATGATGTATCTACAGGTTTACCTAGTTCTAGATTTTGGACTTTTGAAGGCGGAACACCATCAACGTCTACAGCCATAAACCCTACAGTTACTTATAATACTGTAGGTAAATACAAAGTGACCTTACAAGTAACAAATACCTCTGGAACAAACACTACCGAAGCTGTAAATTATATTGATGTTAACCAATACACAACAACTGATACAACTGAAGACTTCTCTAGTATTTTTCCTGCTAAAGGATGGACTATTACAAATCCTGACGGAAAATTAGCGTGGGAAAAACGTACCGATGTTGGTAATGGTGATTCTTATTGTATTATAATGAATAATGCAGATAATGCAGTTACAGGAGAAGAAGATTATTTAAGATTACCTTTTTATGATTTTACTGGAGCAACAAAGGCGCAAATGTATTTTGATGTAGCTTATGTTAAATTTGACGCTAATAGTCCTGATATTTTAAAAGTAGAAGTATCTACAGATTGTGGAACAAATTGGAATGAAGTGTATTCAAAAACTCATACCGAACTAGAAACTACCATATCTGCATTATCTCCAAATGATTGGATTCCTAATGAAGAATCACATTGGAGAAAAGAAATTGTAGATTTAAGTGCTTATGACGGTTACTCTAATTTAACATTTAGATTTAAAAATATATCTGGATACGGAACTAGAATTTGGTTAGATAACGTTGCTATTTCTTTAAAAAATGATATTGCTCCAGAAACTGGCTTCTATACCAAAACAAGAAACTCATTATGTAGCAGTGAACAGGTCGCATTTTTTGACACATCAAATGCTACTCCAACTTCATGGGCTTGGGAATTTCCTGGAGGAGTACCAGCAACTTCTAACCTTCAAAACCCTATAGTTGATTATAATGGTGCAGGTTCTTATGATGTTACGCTTACAACAACAAACATATATGGTAGTAATTCTGTTACTCAAACAGCTTTTGTTGTTTTAAAAACACCCAAATCACAATCATTTACTGAAGATTTTTCTGGCACCTTCCCTCCTACTGATTGGCAAATTCGAAATTTTGATAGTGGATTACAATTTGAACAAGGAAACGCAGGAAATGGCGATAATTTATGCATGATAATGAATAACGCTGACAACTCTACCATAGGCGAATTAGACGAAATTTTATTGCCTTCATTAGATTTATCAGTAGGTGCTACTGACTTTTATTTTGATGTAGCTTATACTAAATTCGATAATGATAGCCCTGATAAACTAAAAGTTTTAATATCTAAAGATTGTGGTGTTACTTGGGTTACATTGTATGAAAAAACTCATACCGAACTAGAAACGACAGAAGTTTTAGATAATCCAGAAACACCAAATAATGAAGCCAACGACTGGGTTCCTTCGCTACCTGAACATTGGAGAAAAGAAAGAATTATTCTTAATGACTATCAAGGAGAATCGAATGTATTAGTAAAATTTGTAAATGAATCGGGATACGGAACTCGTATTTGGATTGACAATGTAAGTATTACAACTGACAGTCAAGAAACACCTTCTTCTGATTTTGAAAAAGAAGACAAAGGAGTTTGTCAAGAAAGTAATGTTCAGTTTACCGATTTATCTACAGGAATACCTACCGCATGGACCTGGATACTTGAAGGGGGAACACCTGCTACTTCTACAGAACAAAACCCTTTAATTACTTATAGCCAATCTGGTGTTTACAAAGTTGAATTAACAGCTAGTAATACTTTTGGTACAGGAACAACTACTATTAAAACATCATACATTACCGTAAAAGGAACTAACTCTTTACCATATACTGAAAGCTTTGAAGGAGCATTTCCTATTTCAGACTGGGAAATTATTAACCCAGATGATGATGCTATTCTTTGGGAAAAAAGAAGTGATGCTGGTAACGGAGATTCTTCATGTTTAGTTATTAACAATGCAGATAGTCCTACTGGTAAAGTAGATGAATTAATATTAAAACCTTTTGACTTTTCAGTTATTGGAGATAAAAAAATGGAATTTGATATAGCATACACTAAGTACAACAATACACATACACCTGGTGTTATTAGCCCTGATAACTTAATCATTCTAATTTCGACAAATTGTGGTGCAACATGGACTGAAGCATACAACAAAGATCAAAATGAATTACAAACTTTTGAAGTTTTGGATGATGTTTCAACTCCAGATATAACAGAACCTAATGACTGGATTCCTACATTGCCAGAACACTGGAGAAAAGAAACTATCGATTTAAACACTTTTGATGGTAACCCTAATGTTTTAGTAAAATTCAAAAATATTTCGGGATATGGAACAAGAATTTGGATTGACAACTTAAGTTTAAATTCTACCATTGACGCTACTTATATAACTTGGACAGGGAATACTGATAATGATTGGAATACATCAAGTAATTGGAGTAGCAATACAGTACCAACAGCTACAAGTATTATTACTATTCCTAATGGTTTAACTAATTACCCAACAGCAAATACGGCTGTAAATTTTAATACTTTAACGATTAACTCTGGTGCTTCTTTTATTCCACAAAGTACAGTTACAGGTTCAGTAACATACAGAAGAAATATACCAAGTACTAATTGGTATTTAATTTCTTCACCTCTTGCTGGTCAAACTATTGAAGATTTCATTACAAATCCAAATCATACTTTAGCCTCGGGAACAAGCACCAACATAGGTATTGCTCCTTTTAATAATAATAGTCTTACAAGTGCTTGGGATTATCAATCAGCAACCTCAACTGGAGCTATTCAAAATGCTAAAGGCTATTCTTTAAAATTAGCTAACACTGGTGATATTTCATTTACGGGAACATTAAACACTTCTAATGTAAATATTAATATCAATAACGGCGCTAGAAACGATTTTAATTTACTTGGTAATCCTTTTGCAGCATATCTTAGTTCATCAATATTAGCATCAACGAATACACTTGAACTTTCAGAAGAAACAGTTTGGTTATGGAATGGTACTCAATATGTAGCTCATAATACTTTAAACCCTATTCAAATTGCACCTGCACAAGGTTTCTTTATAGAAGCAAACGTAAGCCCTAATACGAGTACTATTTCTTTTGCTGCTTCTAATCAAACACACCAAAATACTAATACATTTAAAAGAGAAATTCCTAAACAATCTTTAGAGCTATTTGTAGAAAACGGGACTCATAAAAAATCGACTAAAGTGTTTTATATTGATAATAAAACTACTGGTTTTGACAATGGTTATGATTCTAAATTGTTTGGAGGAACTACTAATGAATTTGAATTATTTACAGAATTATTATCAAATAATACAGGAAATAAACTAGAGATTCAATCTTTACCAAATAGTAATATTGAAACAATGGTAGTTCCTGTTGGTTTAACAACTGAAGCTGGTAAAGAATTAACATTTTCTATTAATTCTAAAAATTTCCCTGAAGGAATTAATGTTTACTTAGAAGATAGGTTAACGAATACATTTATTAACCTATCAGAACAAAGTCATAAAATAGTTCTAGAAAATGCAGCCAAAGGAATTGGGCAGTTTTACATTCATACTACATCTAAAAAATTAGAAAACATAATTATTACACAAGATTTGCAAAATGTAAGCATTTATAAATCGGGTAATGATAATTTAACTATTGCGGGGTTACAAACAGATAAAGCATCATTAAGTATGTACTCTATATTAGGTAAGAAAATTATAAGTACACAGTTTAAATCAACTGGAGTTCATGTAATTCAACTACCAAAAACTTCTGTAGGTATTTACATTATTGAATTAACGTCTAGTTTAGGTAAAATTAATAAGAAAATTATTATAGAGTAATTAAACACAATCTCATGAAAAAACAAACTAAACATAAAGATGAAAAGATCTCTAGAAAAGATGCCTTAAAAAAGATAGGAGGTTATGGTAAATATGCTACTTTAACCGCCTTAGGAACTTATATGATTTTAAACCCTCAAAAGGCACAAGCCCAAAGTCCAGAAGCTCCTGGAGGCGGTTTTTAATATTCGCATACTTCTGTATAAATAATAAAACCCCGATTATTTCGGGGTTTTATTATTTATACAACTTTCGATTTCACAAAAAAGAGAAGACAAAACTCCTTTTGGTTAATATTCAATATATCTAAGATTAGAGAAGCTATTTTAATATAAACATCTTTAATTTAGGCCTCTTAAAATGAAATTTTTATTTTACTTTAGTTTAAAAATACACTATGAATGATTTCTTAATTGGTATTGGTAAACGAATCAAAACCATCAGAAAAAAACAAAAGCTAACTATCAGCCAAGTAGCCGCTAATGCAGGTGTTTCCAACGGACTGATTTCTAGAGTTGAAAATGGTAGAACTATTCCATCTTTACCTGTTTTATTGGAAGTCATTGGTGCTTTAGAAATTGATCCTAGTACTTTTTTTGAAGGTGTCGAAAAAAGAACTAATGAAAAGTTTATTCACGTCAAAAAGGAGAATCTACAATTAATAGAAAAAGAAGTAGAAGCAGAAGGTTTTACTTATTTTCAAATTTTCGGAAAAAGTTTAAATGCGGTGGGCTTTGAAGCTGTATTATTAAATGTATCTCCAGGGTCTAAAAGAGAAAAAGTTATTACAGATGCTTGGGAATTTAAATATGTTATTAAAGGAGAATGTACTTATTTAATAGATGACACGGAAGTAACCGTTTCGGAAGGTGATTCTCTTTATTTTAATGGAAGGTTACCACATGTTCCCGAAAATAGAAGCAAAGAAGATTGCCTAATGTTGGTGTTCTACTTTTATTCTGAAAATAACTAACAGGGCTATTTTTAGTATATTTAATAACCCTGTTTTATAAATATTATTTAAGTAGCCCTGGCCAAGTACGATTATTCGTCGGCCTTGGATAGTTTAACTCTGCTCTATCTAATGTTTTGCTATATTTCACGTACGTATTATCATTTAAAAATAAATAGCAGTGCACTGAATTCCAGTTAACTGCTGCGGTAATTTTACTAGCTACACTTCCTAAGCCTGGCCACGTTGTATTATTAATTGGTTTTGGGTATCCAGAATCTACTCTATCATTAGCTATACTATATCGAAGATAGGTACCATCATTTAAAAAGAAATATGCTTTTTTATTATTCCATTTAAAAGCTGCTCGAATTTTATTCTTATGTGCCTCTAAACCTGGCCAATTAGAATTATTTATTTCTAAAGGATATCCTGAATCTATACTATCACTATTCATATCATATCGAATATACCTTCCATCTTTCAAAAAGAAAATGCATTTTGAACTATTCCATTTAAAGGCTGCAGAAATTAAATTTTTATAACTTTCTAAACCTGGCCAATTAGAGTTATCTATTTCCACAGGATAGCCATTATCGGCCTTGTCAAGAATTTTATTGTAACGAACATACTTATTATCTCCTCTAAAAAAATATGCTTTATTATTTAAACCATCATTCCAATCTAAACCTGCAGTAATCGTTAAGTTATTTATAGTTGTAGTTGCTGTTTGGCCATTTAAAACTAGTGTATAATTGAGTAATCCATCTGGCTGATCATTATCTAAAAAATATCCTTGAGATGCGTTAACGCTATTTATATACTCGTTATTACGATACACTTCTATGCTTCCTAACGAATTTGAATCCCAATAAATAGTATTGTTATTTTCCATCATTACCTTTCTAGCACCAACATTTCCTATTAATGATGTTGATGATAATTGCCATTCTTTTTTAATAGGAATTTCTAAATGAGTTAAAATAGTTGGTACTATTGAAGTTTGTGATACATGCCCATACAATCCATTAAAACCTTTATTAGGAACCGAAGAAGTATATGAAGTAAATTCTTCATTCCCAATTTTATTCATTCCTATAAAAATAGTTTTCTCTGAATTTGACTGGCTTCCATGCCCATAACCACTTGGCTGTCTTCCATGGTCTGTTGTTAAAATAATTAACCAATCTTCATTTCGTTCCTTAGCTCTATTTTTAACAGCCGCTACCAAAGTACCTAATCGTTCATCTGCTCTTTTAATTGCATTATTATAGAGTCCTCCAAATCCATTTCCATGACCAACTGAATCGGGTTCATCTATATCAATAAATAAAAAATCAGGATTATGGTTGTTAATTTCATTTACGGCATTCATAATAGCCTTATCATCTCCATATCCTTCAATTTTATAATCTATATAATTTAATTGCTCTCTTAAAAAGTCATGGATGGTTTTCCAAGTAACAATACTTGTTGTTTCTAGATTTGGATTATGTTCTTTAATTCTTTGAAAAATACTTTTTGTAGCTGATTTAAAAGAACTATTATTATCTAAAACACGGTGTTTATTAGCCCAAACACCTGTTAGAATAGTTGTCCAACCTGGTCCACTATTTGTTTTTTGTTCTGAAATAGCTCCTTTAATTCCACCTGTGTAGGCTTTTACAATATTAAATTCATCTAAGTTAGGTGTAAATACATTCACCATTTTTTCAAATTGAAGACCATCTATACCTAATAATAAAACTTTCTTCTTAGCCACACCTCTGGAAGACAACTTTCCTTTTCCTAACTTTAAAACGGCTTCTTGTTCTTCTAAATTGTTCTGACAATTCGATAGTAAAACCACAAAAGTTAATACGACTAATTTTATGAAGGGTAATTTTTTCATGTTTAAATATTTTAATATTAGTTAATAATCAAATCAAAAATATACTATTAGTAAACAAAAATTACCCTTTAAAATCATCCTTAAAAGAATGATAAACTACATAACATTAAAAAAACATTATACATACAAATGATTTACAATTAACTAACTTTTAAATCTGCTAATGAATCAATTATAAAATCTGGTTTCATAACAGCTATCTGCTCTTTAGTTTGTGCACCAGATAAAACTCCTATTGTTACACCACATTTTGCATTTTTTCCTTCTTCGATATCAATTGCAGAATCTCCTGCTTTTAAAACTGAGGAAGCATCATCAATTTGAAACATTTTCATTGCCTTTTCTATCATTTCTGGATAAGGTCTACCAACCTCTACATCACTTGCAGTAATTAATGCATCATAATGCACTCCTTCTTTCCATTTCATTTTACCTAACAATAAGCTTGCTATTTCTCTATTATACCCTGTATTTAAAACAACAATGATATTCTTCGAACGTAACTCTAATATTACTTTTTGTACTCCCTTTATTGGTTTCACCTCTAGAACCTCATAAGCTACATTCAACATCTTTTTAAAGTTTTCAAAAATCACATTTGAATTATTTACGTCATAATTCAAATGATTTAATATATCTTTAATTGCCTGATGTTTTTCTTTACCTGCACCGAATTCTAAAACTGTTGCTAAACTTGTCTCAATTCCGTAAGCTACAATAGCTTTATGTAATGTTTTATAAACTACATTTTGTTCATCTACCGTTGTTCCTGCCATGTCAAAAACAACCATTTTTATCGTATCTTTTATCATTTAATAATTAAATATTTTATTTATATTTTCTTTTGAATAACCAGCACTACCTGTCATTCCCTTACCTCCTATACCAGTAACTATATGTATATTATTACTTATGGTATGTTCAAAAATATCTTTTGTTTTACATTGGCTGTAAAAACCTGCCCAACGATGTTGAATTTGATATGTAGGCAGGTTTATGATTTTTTTCGCTTCTTCAATCATAAAACTATCTATGTCTTCTTTTAAATCAAACCCTAAATCATCTACATTTTTTGCATCTGCATACTCATGAGAATCTCCTATAATCACAGAACCATCTAATGCTTGTTTGAATAAAATATGTATCCCATATTTCTTACCAAAACAATTTGGATCTTCCTTAATCTTTATACTTTCCCAAGAAGCACATTCTTCAAAAGCCTCATATCTACGAATTGTTAATCCTGTTAAAATGGAACCATCTAATTTATAGCTCCCTTGTGATTTTGTTTGTAGCATTTGTAATTTAGAGACAATTAAATCACTCTCATTATAAATTTTTGGATAAAGTGTTTTAAAATCACTTCCATTACAAACAAGTATCTTATTGCCTTTATATATTTTCCCTTCGGAAGTAATAGCAATTGTTTCTACTGTAAGTTCCTCTACATCTATAACTGTTGTATTATAATAGATATCTACAGTTAAATTTTTCGTCATAAAAGTATGTAGTCTATGTATCATTGCTCTTGGCTCCACCGTTACTTCTTCTGGAAAAAACAGACCTGCTTTACAATAATCATTTCTCAAACCACTATACTTTTCTAAACATTGATTTTTAGTTAATAATTGTGATTTATAATTATTCGCTTTGTTTATTTGATGTAGCTCTTCAATCAATTGTACCTCCTCGTCATTTGAGGCTAGATATACTGTTCCATTCTGACGAATCGTAATATCAAACTCTTTTTGTATTGACTTGTAAATGTTTAAACTTTCTCTTCCATAATTTTGCCATTTTTGATTCATTCCAGAAGGCACTACTTGTCCGAAATTTCTCACAGTCGCTCCTTGTGGTTCACTATTTTTTTCTAAAATAGCCACGGTTAACCCTTTTTGTGCTGCGTGATACGCATGAAATGTTCCTAAAACACCTCCTCCAACAATAATAAGATCGTATTTATTGTTCATATATTAATTCGTTAATTTTTACTGGTTGTTTATATTTTTTCTTAAAGAAATGGTAGCAATACAGTGTTATTCCCAAGCCTGAGAAAGCTAAAAAGTATAAGCTTGTAGTAAAAAAGGATAACCAAGAAAGTTCCTCTTTAGCAAAGTTTTTGAATAGTAAAATAAAAATGCTTCCTAAATAACCGAAAGCATCTGCTATATATATTAAGAAACCTACATTTCCTTCTATTTTGAAAGTTGCTATCATTCTATCAAAAAAGATTCCATTAAAAGGTACATAACAACTATACAGTCCCAAGCCTGAAATCATCATCCAAGCAATTGGTGATATTAATTCTAATTGAAATAAATAGGTAGAAATTAAAATAGATAAGCATCCAATAAACAATACATAATGATAAAAGATAAAAGCTTTATAGTTTTTAGTAATACTACCAATAATTCCCAAAACTATTAATACTATTACCGCTATTGGAATTTCAGAAATACTATAAATAGAAGCATCCTTATAATTTAAGGTATCCCATATTTCACGAGCAAAATTATCTCTAAAATCTCTAATGGATGTTAACATCATAAAGAAAATAACAATTATTATTAAGGGTACTGAAAACTGTCTAAATAGTTCTTTCCGTCCTTCTTTATCTAATGGTTTCCTAGCTATTTTCAACGCATTATCTTCCTCTGTGGGCTTTGGCAATTTTTCTAATAAGTAGGTAAAAAAAACCAATGGTATTATAAAAAACAATCCTGTAATAAAAGGCATCCAATACTCATTAAATTGCAATTTATCCATGACTAATTTACCTACCGATTTTACTGCTCCTGAAGAAACTATAAAGCTTGATGATAATATAACACCTAATAACTCCGTTGCTTTTCTCCCTTCTAAGTAAGAAAAAATAATTCCCCAAATCATTCCAAGTGGTAATCCGTTTAAAAATAAAAACAAGATATTATATGGAGCTGGAACTAATGCAAAACCTAACAATGCTAGTTCAGCAAATAAGATAAATGCTATTAAAGCTATCATTCTTTTTGAAGATGTCATTTCAGAAATAACTTTTATACCTATAAACTTTGACAAAGTGTACCCTAGAACTTGTGCTATAATCAATAAAATTTTATAATCTATTCCGAAAAAAAGCTCATTAGAGAAGGTAGCTACTGTAAATGGTTTTCTAAAAGCATACATACAGAAATAAGTACCGAATGCCGCTAAAGAAGCTTGTATTATGAAACGTAAATTCATATTCTTTTTTTAATAAGACAAGCTCTCTTTAATAAAAAGAGACTTGCCTAACATTTAATTCAAACAACACAACTTGAGTTTATCATTCCTGAATGAATGGTAAGCTTTTTTTATTTGCCTTACTCCCTAAAACACTAATATTCAAAGTTTTTTCTATAGTAGAAGCTATTTGACTTGTATATAGTTGGCTTTTTATTTTCATTTCTCCTTGCTTTTTTACGCCATTACCAAAAGCAGCGATCCAAACTTCATCAGCTCCCTTAATTGTATATGTATTTCCGTGATATTGTAAATTATTACCATGATGTTTCCATGTTTCTAAAGGTTGTGTACCACGCCCATGATCTGTAGTTATAATAAAAGTAGTATTGTCTTTATAGTATGTTTCCTTCTGTACAAAATCCCATAGATTTTTTATAAACGCATCCGATCTTTTTATAGCATTTAAATATTGATCATACTCCCCATCATGTGCAAAATCATCAGTTTCTCCGTAGGCTATATATATTAAATCAGGGTGTTTCTCTTTCATATAATTAATAGCATAATTATGTGTAAAAACATCTAATCGTACATTGTGCCATGGACTCGGTGTTTGAGATTGATATCTATTTAATTGTTTTTCTTCTTCGGAAGCATCTTCTCTCAGAGCAGTTTCAAATCCTGCATTAAGATGTATTTTACTTCTTGTTCTATTAATAATACTAGGAAAAACATCCCAACTACCAAAAGCAGCTACTTTATTTTTATAGTCATTAGAATTATTTACTAATTCTAAAATAGTTTTATTCGGGTTATCAATTTTATCATTACTTTTTACGCTTTCATCATCAGCAAAACCGCAAAGAATTTCACTATATCCTGGATACGAAAACCAATGATTATTGGTTAGGTTTACATTGTTTTCATAATTTCTATTTCCGTAGACAACACCATTTTTTGCTATATGGTTCCAAAAAAAAGGCAATAATGTTTCTCTTCTTTTATTTGGAGTGTTTTTCCAAAAATCAGCAGCTAATGCAACGGTATCTTTTACATATTTACTATTTGTAACTAACAATGAATCGGCTCCTGAAAATAATTCTTGCCAACGAACTCCATCTAAAGTTATTAAAACAACTTTGGGTTTTATTATTTTTTCAGGTATTGATTCCTTATTATTTTTTTTACTACAAGCTGTTAGTATAATAATAAACAGCGCTAATAATACTCTTATTTTTACCATAATTTTTGTTATTTGATAAACCTGTTGCTATTGTTAGGGGAAACAAAAATTGCAACAGGTTATCTTAAAAATCTTATTAATTATTTATCCCACCACGATTTAGCATCGTAATTATTACCTCCTAACCAAGAAACAGCCTCTGCATTGTTTATCTTATTTGTAAACGTTTCTTCTGATGGATATTTAAATCGTACTGGTATTTTATTTGAGTTTGTATTATTTAAAGCAGGCGTTAAAGTCGGGTAACCCGTTCTTCTATAATCAAACCAAGCCTCATGCCCTAACATTATATTCGCTAAATATTTTTGTGTAATTACATTCTCTACCGTACCCTTAAACGCTCCTTTTGATACTGCTGTTAAATAATTTACTGGAAGACTAATATTTCTATACTCAAAATTGGCTTTTATGGCATTTTCATAATGCATTTTAGATTCTGAAACATCAATAAGACCTTTTATAGCTGCTTCTGCTAAAATAAACTCTTGTTCAAAATAGGTAGCAAAAACCATATCTAATACATTATCAGCTCTCATTACATCTCCCAATCCTGTATAATTACCAGACCTATCATTTGAACCAGGTATAATTCCTACGTAAGTATTGGTCATATTGGGCTTATAGTAAAAAGAAATTCTAGGGTCTTCTCTATCACTTAACATTTCTAAAATAGTTGTTGTAATACTGTATATTTTAAAATCACCTTCTCTTACTTTTGATAAAAACCAATTATTTGGTTCTGAAGTAAATGGTAAAATGGCATTATCAGCATTCGAATTAAAAATATTTCCCGAAGCAATTATCTGATTCATTTCTATAGCTGCATTTGCATATTTATCGCTAACTCTAAGTAAGTATCGCAATCTTAAAACATTTGCAAACTTTATCCATGCATTATTATCACCATTAAATAATACATCACCAGTTATTGCTGCATTACTGTTAGATAAAGTAATAACTGCCTGAGAAAGTAAATCTAACACACCATTTGAAGCCGTATATATTTCTTCTTGGGTATTATATTTGGGTGTTAAATTATTGATATCACCAGCTTCTAAAAAAGGAACAGGCCCATACAAATCGGTAAGCTGCGCCCCTATATAGGCTTTCATAATTTTTGTTACAGCTTTCATTGATGTATTTACCTTTTCTTCTTTTAAAATATCATTCATATCACCCAAAAGCCTATTGTTAGTAACCCAGAGTGAATTATTTGAATCTATTTTATATTGATCTATTGTATTAAAATCATACTTTCCTTGGTACTGCATTAATATACTAGCATAGTTAAACCCACTAGTAGCAGTTTGGTTTCCTAAGGTATAAATAGCATTGGTTATTAAGTACGTTGCTTCAGCAGCTGTAGGTTCGTTTGGGTTTATATTAATATTGTCAAAATTATCGCAAGAAATAAAGGTGGTTATTGCAACAATCAATAATCCTTTAAAAATTTTAGTAAGTTTCATAGTTTCTAAGTTTCTTTTAATTAAAATTTGAATAAAAAGTTAACACCATAACTTCTTGATGATGGATACGAAACATCCTCTATACCAGGAACAATATTAGATCCTTGCATCGCTAACGTTTCTGGATCGAAATGAGGATTTGAAGACGGTGTCCATAAACCTAAATTTCTACCTACAATAGATATTTTTAATGATTCCATTCCTAATTTTTGTACGAAGCTAGTAGGAACATCATATCCAAATTTAACCTCTCTTAGCTTTACATACGTTGCATCTACAATTCCTGTTTCTTGTTGATTTCTTCTATCGTACATTGGCTTATAATAAGTCCACCAACCTACAGCATCAGCATCTGTTAAAGCAACATATTCATCACCTACTTGCTTTACACCATCAGGTACAATATCTTCATAGTTGTTTCTATTCTCTGACCCTTCTAGATTACCAGCATACGTTGCTATTTGTTTTGTTCTAGAAATAATAGTTCCCCCTTGTTTCCAATCTACTAAAAAAGAAAAATCGAAGTTTTTATACTTAAAGCTATTTTTAAAACCTAAAGAAAAATCAGGATTATAATTGCCTAATAACTGTAACTCATCATTAACCAACGGCTTACCATCTTTATAAACTATTTTACCGTTATAACGTTCAAACTTTCTTCCGTACATGTTACCTAAACGTTCTCCTTTTCTTGCCTGTACAAATACTTTTGATGTTTCTGCTCCATATACAGAAGCATATCCCATTGTTAAAACATCTGTGTTTTCTGCTAACGCTAATACTTTGCCTTCATTTTTAGAAAAATTGATACTAGAGGTCCATGCAAAGTTTTCGTTTCTTATTGGTTTTAATGTTAATAAAGCTTCAATTCCTTTATTTTCAATTTTACCTGCATTAATTACCTGTGCACTATAACCAACTGTATTGGTAATTGGCACTGTCATGATTTGATTTTCTGAAGTAGATTTGTAATATGTAAAATCTACACCTACTGCTCCATTAAACATTTTTAAATCTGTACCCACCTCAAATGAAGTACTCATTTCTGGTTTTAAATTTTCATTTAACAATATGGTACTTCTACTTAATGTTTTATTACCAGCATATGGTGTTTGGTATGAATATGGTGTTTTTAAATTATAAGGAGAAGTGTCATTACCTACCTTAGCCAAAGAACCTCTTATTTTAAAGAAACTAAACGCTGCTGGCATTTCAAAAATTTCATTCATTAATAAACTAACAGATGCTGAGGGATAGAAATATGAATTGTTTTTTTCTGGCAATGTAGAAGACCAGTCGTTTCTTGCTGTTATATCAACAAATACTTTATTATCATATGAAATGCCTAGAGTACCATATAAACTATTAATTTCTTTTTCTTCCTTATACTGTTCTGTTACCAAATTAGATACAGAGTTTTGAAGATTATAAAGTTCTGGTATAACCAAACCATTGGCAATATTTGACAAAAAATTAATTTCTTGCTTCATTTGATTACCTCCAAAATTTGCATTCAATCCCCAAACATCATTTAAGTTTTTATCATAAGAAAACAAAAAATCTGTATTTACTTCTTTAAAATCAGCCCTTTCATCTTTATAAGCGCCTTTTAAAAATCGTTGAGTACTATATGCTCTTTTAGATTCTCTTCTATCAGTATAATAATCCATACCGCTTTTTGCTTGAAATTTTAAATTTTCAGAAAATTGATATTCTAATTTAATATTTCCTAAAACTCTATGTTTATTAAAAGCATTGGTATTTTCATTCAACATAAAATATGGATTATCATGCCATGCATAATTATAATTATACTGCTCTAACCCTTCATAACCTCTTTGCCAATATTCTTTTAAAGCCTCTGTATTTACAGTTCTTCCATACCAAGTAAACATATACATTGCCGATTCTGAACCGTATCCAGAGCTTGGTCGATTAGTACTATTTGAATTTATATAATTAGATTTTAATGAAATTTTTAATTTATCTGTTACATCAATACTTCCATTAACTCTATATGATCTTCTTTTTAATCCAGTATTGGGAATAATACCTTCGTTATCTAGCAATCCGAAGCTGAATAAAAAATCTGATTTATCTGATCCGAAACCAATTGCGGTACTAAATGTTGTAGTATGCCCTGTTCTGTAGAAATTTTCAACATTATTTGGCCTTGCTGTAAAAGGAGTTGCTGTTACATCATTAGGTATGCTCGTTGGTGATATTACTTTACCATTAGCATCTCTTACCCATCCTCTAGAAAATATATCTCCTGCTCTTAACCCTCCTTCTGCAGGACTATCGAATTGAGTAATTAACTGACCGTTGGCTTCTGGTCCCCAAGAAACATCTTCTTGATCATTTTTTCCTAAACTATTATTTAAACCATCAGCGTATTCAAATTCTCCTGACCAGCCTTGCCCATATTTATTTTGATATTTAGGCAATCTTAACGCCTCTTCTAAAGTAGTACCCGTATTTATAGATATACTTAAACCTTTATTACGCCTTGCTGTTTTGGTATTTATTAATATAACTCCGTTAGAACCACGTGAACCATATAATGCTGCTGCGTTTGCTCCTTTTAAGACACTAATACTCTCTACACTATCTGGATCTATTTCGGAAGCACCATTACCATAATCGACCTCTTGCATTTCACTACCTCCGGTATTTTCACCACTTCCAAAAATGGTATTATTATGTATTGGTACTCCATCAACCACAAATAAAGGGCCATTACCACCTAAAGTTAAAGAAGATTCTCCACGAATTACAACTCTTGATGTTGACCCTACTCCCGTAGATCCGTTTGTAATTTGTACTCCTGCAATTTTTCCATTTAAAGCATTCACTAAATTGGTTTCCTTAGCTTCATTCAATTCCTTTGCCTTTAAGTTTGAAACCGAATACCCTAGTGATTTTTCTTCTTTTTTAATTCCTAACGCAGTAATAACAACTTCTTCTAATTGTTGTGCAGATTCTTTTAAAATAATCGTTCCTACATTTGTATTTTCTCCTTTATTTAATTGTAATGGTACTAACTTATTTACATAGCCTATAAAAGATATTTTTAGCGTTACTTTTTCTGATGTTATTTTCTTTAATGTAAATTTACCATCAAAATCTGTATTCACTCCAGTAGTCGTTCCATCTAGTATTACACTAGCTCCTGGTAACGGAAAACTACCATCGGTAATTACACCTGAAATAGAAGTATTTTGTGCTAAAATTGTTCCCCCAATAAAAACACTAATTAATATGCTTACAAAAAGCCTAAAATCATTCATTTGTTTAAATTTTACAATAGTTAAATATTAAAGACCAAATTAAATGATATTTTTACTATTTGTAAACTTATAGAAGTTAAGAAAACTTATACAAAAAGATACTTTCTTGTAAGATAATTGTTAATTACAGCATGCTAAAATTAAGTTAATGTTGTCGTTTCAATTAAACATTTGACCAACAAAAATTTAACAAAAAAAAGCTCTTAACTGTATAGTTAAGAGCTTTTCCTTTTATTATTTATTAGTTTAAAAATTAATCAAAACTTGTGTTTAGTTTTAAGTAATCTAAAAACTCACGTTTTGTATCTTTTTCTTTAAATTTACCGCCAAATTCTGCCGTAACCGTAGAACTTTCAATATCTTTTATTCCACGAGAGTTTACACATAAATGCTTTGCATCAATAACACAAGCAACATCATCAGTACCTAATGCTTCTTGCATTGCTTGTACTATTTGCATTGTTAAACGCTCTTGTACTTGTGGTCGTTTTGAAAAATACTCCACAATACGATTCATTTTAGAAAGTCCTATAACTTTTCCATCAGAAATATAAGCAACATGCGCACGACCTACAATTGGTAATAAATGATGTTCACAGGTAGAATATACAACGATATTCTTTTCTACCAACATTTCACCATAATTATAATTATTATCAAATGTTGATGCCTTTGGCATATTTGCAGGATTTAATCCCATAAAAATTTCATTTACAAATGATTTTGCTACACGCTTAGGTGTTCCTTGCATACTATCATCTGTTAAGTCCATTCCTAAAGTGATTAAAATATCTTTAACACTTTCTTCAATTCTTTTAATTTTTTCATCATCAGATATATCAAAAGCATCTGCACGTATTGGTGACTTTGCTGATGTACCTATGTGATTCTCTCCTATCTCCTCTATCCTTTCGTCATTCATTTTGTTGTTGTTAACTTCAAACATTTCTTTCAATTATTTGGGCGCAAATTTACACTTTTGTTGTTAATTTACTGTACTTTACTTATCAATTCATCTAAAGAGCAAGTAGTTTGCTCTCCGTTTATCATGTTTTTTAAAACATATATATTATTATCTACATCTGTTACAACAAACTCTATGCCCCTATTACTAACATATTTCCATTGTCTCTTCTCTTGCTTATTACTTGTTGCTGAATCAGGATATAATTCTGATTTAATATTATTTTCTCTTAATTTTTTAATTGCTATAATCTTTAAAAGATTCTGATCTTCTTTAAAATTTAAGAACAATACTTTTGGTTTTGGCAGTTCAACAGTTTTAAACAAACCTAATTCTTCCATTACCAAGTAAATTCTATCTAATCCGAAAGAAATACCAACACCACTTACATCTTTTAAACCAAAGATACCTGTTAAATCATCATAACGACCTCCACCACCGATAGAGCCCATTTTTACACCTTCTGGAGCCGATACTTCGTAAATAGCACCTGTATAATAATTTAATCCACGAGCCAAAGTAACATCTAGTTCTAGGCTTGCAGATGCTAAACCGATTTCTTCTACCATACTTACAACAGTACGTAATTCTTGTACGCCTGCTTGTCCTTCTTCCGAAGACTGTAACATACCTTCTAAAGAAGCTAATTTATCTTGATTCGTTCCTGAAAAACTAAATAAAGGGTCTACTTTAAGAATTGCATCTTCTGAGATTCCTTTCTCTAACATTTCTTTTACAACCCCTTCTTTACCAATCTTATCTAACTTATCTAAAGCTACCGTAAAATCAATTAATTTATCTTTTGCACCAATTACTTCGGCGATACCAGATAATATTTTTCGATTATTAATTTTGATAGTCGTACCGTTTAAACCTAACTTACTAAAAACAGTATCATATAATTGTACAAACTCTACTTCTTGTAATAATGATTTACTCCCTACTACATCTGCATCACATTGATAAAATTCTCGAAAACGTCCTTTTTGTGGACGATCCGCTCTCCAAACTGGTTGAATTTGATATCTTTTAAAAGGAAAAGTAATGTCGTTTTGATGTTGTACTACGTAACGTGCAAATGGTACCGTTAAATCGTAACGAAGTGCTTTTTCAGATATTTTTGATATTATTTTTTGACTATTTTTTTCTTCTAATAAATTTCCATCAACCTTTTTTAAATAATCTCCAGAGTTTAAAATCTTAAAAATTAAACGATCACCTTCTTCTCCATACTTTCCCATTAAAGTTGAAGAGTTTTCGAAACTTGGTGTTTCGATAGGCTGAAATCCAAAATTTTCAAACGAATGTTTTATTATATTAAAAATATAATTTCTTTTTGCTACTTCGTTTGACGAAAAATCTCTAGTTCCTTTTGGGATTGATGGCTTCATTATTAATTATGAATTATAAAAATGATTATTTATGAGTTTTAATTTTTACATCAGTAAATACTTAAACACGCTGTGATGGCAAATATCTGAATTTAATAACAAATTATAACGTTTTATTTCTACGTTTTAATCGATAAATAGATGCATTTAATTCGAAGCCTAAAAGTAAAATAATTGCGTTTAACCAAACGAATAACATTAAAATTAACAAAGTACCAATAGAACCATATAATTCATTGTAAGTTGCAAATTTAACAACATAAATTCCGAAAAGATAAAATGTAAAAAGCGATAAAAGCGTTGTTAAAATTGCACCTGGAGAAAAGAACTTTACTTCTTTACCTTGCGTTGTCCCAAAACGAAACAACAGTGAAACAATGGTAAAAATCATAATTAAAAACAACACCCCTCTACCCCAATACAGTAAATCTAAATCACCTGTATCTAACCAACCTACATTACCTATTCTAACCAAAGCTACTTGGTAAAAAATAATTGCAACAACGGTTATTATTAAGAAAAAAGACATTAATAATGAAACCCCTAATGAAACAATGTAAGCTCTAAATACATTTCTCATTTCGGTTACATGATATGAATATTCAAATCCTCCGAAAATAGCATTTACCCCATTTGTCATTAAAAAAATAGACGCTAAGAAACCAAAAGATAATAAACCTCCATATTGGTTGTTTATAATATCTTTTAAAACTAAATCTACAGCGTCAAAAGTTTTTGGCGGTAACATTTCTTGAATTAACCAAAAGAGATTGTCTTGAAACCCCTCAATAGGTATGTAAGGAATCAATGATAAAATAAATAGCATAAATGGAAATATTGCCATGAAAAAACTAAACGCAATTCCACCTGCTCTTGTCGTTAAAGCGCCTTTTACAATACCAATAACATACATTTCTAACACATCATATAAAGACATACCTTGCAGTCCAGGAATTTTTATTTTCTTCCCGAAAGCTACCAGTAAATTTAGTACAGGTATTTTATCTAATTTTATTTCTATTTTTTTTGTCATTCAACAATTATATTATACTGCTGTAATAATCCAATTATATTTTCTTTTGAGAATTTTGCTTTTTTTAACCTATTGCTATCAGGGTTTATTAAAAAACCAGCAGCCGTTTTAAAATCAGACTTCTCTAAAATTGTATTCTCGAATATTGCTTTTTGTAAATCACAATTATCAAAAAGTGAATTTGTGACATCAGTTTCAGTAAAATCCACTTCTTGTAAATTACAATTAACAAATTTCGTGTTTTGCATTTTTAATTTATAAAATGAAGAAAAATTTAATTGACATTCTTTAAAGCTAAACTGCAATAAAAACGGATCACATTCATTAAACTTCACCCCTATCATCTTACAGTTTATAAAAAAAACTTCTTTAAATGCTGCATTTGTTACAATTGCGTTACTAAAATTACAATCGATGAACTCACATTCTATAAACTGAATATTTGATGCATGTACATTTTCGAAATTACAGTTTGTAAACGTACAATTATCATACTCTCCTTTTTTTATTTTAGTCGTATTAAAATCAAGTTTTGTAAACACCTCACTATCAAAATAATTATTCACGATATAAATATTAACCTCTTTGTTTGTACTTATTTAACACTTCTAAACTATGCAAAACATCTTTAACTGGTTCTTTAGATTTAACACTAAGAGGATAATAAGAATTAGGTGCTATCACTAATTCAACCTCTTGCTTTTTATATAAAAGAGGTAAATTATCATACCCAATAAACTCAATTCTATTTACATTTTTATACGCTGGTTTAAAATAAACTTCTACCTCTTTAGGACCTTGTCCTTTCTTAGGAATTACATTCATTATTACCACATTAAGAGTTACCTTTTTTAAATCTACAAGGTCTTTTAAAATTTTTAAATATTTGTAAGTATAAAGTAAATAAAGAGTTATTATTCCTGAAATAACTGACATGATTAGTATTGTCTGAAAAACACCCATAGATTCAAAAATACTCATATCAGGATTTGATAAAACAACTCTTCTCTTATTAGGTATTAAGCCCATAGGAATAATTGAGATAAACAAGAATAATATAAAACTACCCCCTCCCCAACTTACTATTAAGTTCGTTATCTTTTTTTTGTAACCTTCTAGTTTTACTTTCTCTAAAAACGTTAGTTTTTCTAACTTCATATAATTTACTTTAATCCTCTAGCTTTTAACATTGGCGCTGCTTTTGGATCTCTTCCGGCAAAAGTTTTATACATTTTTGCATAATCCATTGTATTTCCTTTTGATAAAATTTGCTCACGGAATTTCTGTCCATTTTCACGAGTTAATAATCCGTTATTCTTAAACCAATCATAAGCATCATGACTTAACATTTCTGTCCATAAATAAGAATAATATCCGGCTGCGTAACCACCACTAAAAATGTGTGCAAAATATGTTGAACGGTATCTTGGTGGTACTTCAGATACTTTTAATTTCATTTTAGCTAAAGCTTCCTCTTCAAATTTGGCAACATCTGCAATATTTTCATCAACTGATACTGTGTGCCATTTCATATCTAAACTAGATGAACATAAGTTCTCTATCATAGAATACCCTTGATTAAAAGTACCAGCATCTTTAATTTTCTTTAATAACGCTGCAGGAATAACTTCTCCTGTTTTATAATGTAGCGCGTAATTATTTAAAACTTCTGGATGTGTAGACCAGTTTTCGTTAAATTGAGATGGAAACTCCACAAAATCTCTTGCAGTACTTGTTCCTGAAATTGATGCGTATTTTTGATTCCCGAATAAACCATGTAAAGCATGTCCAAATTCATGAAACATAGTTTCTACTTCATCAAAGCTTATTAAAGCAGGTTCTCCTGCTGCTGGTTTAGGTGAATTACACACATTGTAAATAACAGGTTTCTGATCGCGTAACTTAGATTGTTTTACAAAAGCACTCATCCATGCTCCTCCACGTTTACTATCTCTAGCAAAAAAGTCTCCGTAGTATAATCCTAACTTACTACCATCTTCTTCAAATAATTCATAAACAACTACATCTGGGTGGTATACTGGTATATCAGTACGTTTTTTAAAAGTAATTCCGTATAATTTTGTTGCGGCATAAAAAACTCCTTTTTCTAATACATTTGTAACCTCAAAATAAGGTTTTACTTCCTCTTCATTTAAATTGTATTTTGATTTACGAACTTTTTCAGCATAGTGATTCCAATCATATGGACTTAGTTTAAAGTCTTTTCCTTCTTTAGTTATTTCTGCTTGAATCTCTTTCGTTTCTGAAGCTACTTTTTCTAAAGATCCTGGAATTAATCCATTAAACATCTCAAAAACTTTATCTGGTGTTGCTGCCATTGTACCTTGTAAACTCCAGCTTGCATAATTATCAAAACCTAAAATTTGTGCTTTTTTTGCTCGTAAAGCAACCATTTCTTGCACTAATTTACTTGTATTATATTCACCCGCATCTGACCTATGAATAGATTTATTGAACAATTCTTTACGAATTTCTCTATTTTCTAATGTTTGTAATGAAGGTTGTTGTGTTGTGTTTATTAACTGAATTTCATACGTACCATCTTTTTCTAAAGATTTAATTTTCTCTTCTGAAAATCCTTTTAATTTTTCTTTATCAGAAACTACAACGCCACCTTTTTTACTTGCATCTAGTAACTTCTTTCCAAACTCGTTAGATAAACTTGCTATTTGTGAATTTATATCTTTTAACTGACTCTTTTTATCTTCTGATAAGTTTGCTCCTGCTTTTGTAAAATTTTTATAATATTCTTTTACTAAATGATTAGATTCTGCATCTAATTTAAAATTTTCTAAATCATTATATACTTTTTGTATTCTAGCAAACAATGCTGTGTTTAATAAAATATCATCATTATGCTTAGAAAATTTAGGCGCTAACTCTTTTTCGATCGTTTTAATAACATCGTTTGTATGTGCCCCTGCTAATCCATAAAAAACAGCCGTTACATTATCTAAAGTACTACTACTTTCCTCTAGTGCTAAAATTGTATTTTTAAAAGTTGGGCTTTCAGTATTTTTAATAATTACCTGTATCGTTTCATTTTGCAATTTCATTCCTTCTAAAATAGCAGGCATAAAATGCTCATTCTTTATTTTAGTAAAATCAGGAGCACCATAATCTAATGTACTCTTAACTAATAATGGGTTCTCTACAGCCATACTTTTTTCACTTTCTTTTTTTGTTTCTTTAGTTTTATCTGTGTTACAGGCTATTGCTAAGACTAAAACTGCCCCCAAAATTATATGTTTTTTCATTTTACTTATTTTTAATTAAAATTGAATCATCTATTAAAAAAACATTACATGCTAAAAAAAAACATGCTTTTTTTTATAAATCACTATTTATATTTTCGTTTAATTTTTTATAACCTCTTTTAAATTTTATGGTTCTATCAAATACTTTATTGACAAATCCATGTATTTTTTTCTATTTCCGACCCATTTATCAATAATAATTCCGTCTTTATTTATTATAAAAAAAGTAGGATATTGTTTTATTTTATAAATCTCTTTTATCTTCTCTTTTTCCTGTATATCCCATATAGTTGCAGCTTCAAAATTTATTTTTAAACGTTTCGCTATCCTATACCATGTATCTTTCTTTTCATCTCCATGTATAGAAATCACTTTTAAATCTGCTGCATATTTTTTTTGAATTTTATCCATCTGAGGATATGTTTTCCAACATGGCCCACAATAAGTTGCTGTAAAGTTTAACAACACATTTTTTTTATTTTTAAACTGAGAAAGTTTAATTTGTTTTTTTGATTTGACATCATATCCCTTAATATCAACAGCTTCACTACCTATATCAATATTCTGACTAGTTAACGGAAAACAAAAACCTAACATAAATAAAAAATTAAAAAGGATACTTACTCTTTTTATCATCTGACTTTGATTTTTATACTAATTTATAAATTATACAACTTATTAAAATTAAAACATTCTTTTTTAAACATAGTATAATTTTATTTACTAAAATTATTTCCTTTTCTAAAAATTGCAAAAATATAAAATATTAATTTACAGCCTTTAAACTTAGGTCTAAATTATATACCGAATGTGTTAATGCACCTGATGAAATAAAATCTACCCCACACTCTGCATACTTACGAATAGTTTCTTCGTTTATTCCGCCTGAAGATTCAGTTAAACATGTGTCTCCTATTAAGGCTACTGCTTTACAAGTATCTTCATAATTAAAATTATCTATTAAAATTCTATACACACCTTCATTAGCTAAAATTTCTTTAATTTCCTCTAAACTACGTGCTTCTACTATAATTTTAATATCTAATCCTTTGTTAGCTAAGTATTTCTTTGTTTTAGTTATTGCTTGTGTTATTCCACCTGCAAAATCAATATGATTGTCTTTTATCATTATCATATCATATAACGCAAATCGATGGTTTTTTCCTCCACCTATTTTTACTGCCCATTTTTCTAAAGCACGAATACCTGGTGTTGTTTTACGTGTATCTAATACTTTGGTCTTAGTACCTTCTAATAAATTTGCAAAAAACTTAGTTTTAGTTGCAATTGCACTCATACGTTGCATTGCATTTAAAACCAAACGCTCTGCCATTAAAATTGATTGTGATTTTCCTGACACGTAAAAAACGATATCTCCATATTTTACTTCATCACCATCATTAATTAATGTTTCTATTTCTAAATCAGCATCTACATAATTAAAAACCTTTTTAGCAAACTCTACTCCTGCAATAATACCTTCATCTTTAACTAACAATTTAGCTTTTCCTATTGCTTCATTGGGGATACATGATAAAGATGTATGATCTCCATCTCCAATATCTTCACGAATAGCATTGGTTATTATTAGCTCTAGCTCTTTATTAAATTGTTCTTTTGATATCATTCTTCTCTTTTATTATACTGTAAAAATACGGATTGATTTTATTCTATGGAATTATTTTGTTAATTCAACTGAATTTATGCTTTAAAACAAATAAATTTGCGCCTATTATTACTTTAAAAACGTTTTGAAATAAATTTATTTCAGAAAACATTTCGAAATGAAAGCTTATGAAAATAAAACTAATCGCTATTGGTAAAACTGATGACAAAAATTTGATTCAGTTAATTAATAACTATCAAAATAGATTAAAACATTACGTTAAATTTGAGTTAGATATTATACCTGACATAAAAAACGTAAAGAATCTTAGCGAATCTCAGCAAAAAGAAAAAGAAGGTGAATTAATTTTATCTAAACTTCAAAATACTGATCAGTTAGTTTTACTTGACGATAAAGGGAAACATTTTTCATCTATTGAGTTCTCTCAATATTTACAAAAAAAAATGAATTCAGGTATTAAACAATTAGTATTAGTTATAGGTGGGCCTTATGGGTTTTCTGAGGCAATATATAAAAAAGCATTAGGCAAAATATCACTTTCTAAGATGACTTTTTCACATCAAATGATTCGATTATTTATTGTTGAACAAATATATCGAGGTTTTACAATTCTACGAAACGAACCTTATCATCACGAGTAGTGATTGTTACCTACTTATAACGCTTCTATCAAACACTTTTTTTCATAAAAACAAATCTATACTTTTTTTTAAAAAAATATTTTCTATATTAATAGCCTTTTTCTATTCTAAATTTTATAATTTTGTCGCCCCTAAAAACACACAAAATTAAATTAAAATGAAAACATTAAAATTTTTAATATTTGCTATTTTATTTACTAGCTTAGTTACTGTACAAGAAGCATCTGCACAAGATGAAATTAAAGTTTTAAAGAATAAAGTTAAGGATAAGAAAAACCAAATTAGTGCTAATGAAGAATTCTTAATTAGTGGAATTAGTGCTCTAAAACGTGTAAACTCAAATTTAGAGAACTTTAAAAAAGATAAAAAAGCAACTAAAAAAGAGGTTAAAAGAAAAGAAAAAATCGTAGCTAATGTTCAAACGAGGTTAACGAATTTAAAGAATTTGATTAATGATCGAAAAGGTGAATTAGTTGCTCTTGAAAAAAAGTTAGCAAGAAAACAAAAAAGAGCTACTCCTAAAGAAGTTAAGACTGTTCAAGAAACAGAAACTGAATCAGCTGCTCCTTTAACGGATGCTAAAAGCGAATTAGCTTTACGTAAACAAAAATTAGAAAACGCTCGTAAGAAACTAGAAGATGAACGTAAAGCTAAAGAAATAGCTTACTTAAATCAGCAAGAAGAACTACGTTTAGAAGCAGATAAACTAGCACAATTAGATAATCAAATTAAAGCTGAAGAAGAATCTATTATTAATGAAAACAAAACTTTAATAAGCGATTATGAAGATGACATTAGTATTAATGAAGAAATCTTAATTAGTGGTAAGAAGGATTAGCTAGAATGAAAACAAAGTTAAATAGCTAAAAAGACTCTACAACTTCTAAAGTATTTCGTAAAGAATCTATTATTTTAAAAATTCAGGACCGTTTAAATAAAATAGAAAAGAAATATATTAAAAGTAGAAATGAATAAATTAAAGTCTTAAAACTTATAACCTTTTATTCTTAAAAACGAAATTTAGAAACTTCTAAATTTCGTTTTTGTTTATACTTCACTACGCTATTCTTTATAAAGAAAATATAATATTTAGGCATAATTGCTACCTTACTCTTTCACTTACTAAACATTTTGCACTTTTATAAATAAATTAATTAGCTTTTAGCAAACTTATATAAAACTACAACTTCTATAATTATAGTAGGTATTAAAAAAAATAATCCAATAGAAGACAAAACTACTGTTGCAACACAAATACCTGTTATAATCTCCAAAATTCCATTAACCTTTATAAGGCTATCAAATTTTGTTTTTAATTGCAATAAAGATAATCCGAATATTATTTGAATTGTTCCAAAAATAATTAGCTCAACAATACTCATTAGTTCAACAATACTCGTTACAATTATTGTTTCGTTAGACGAACTAATTAAAAAGATATCGTATAGTTCTGAAAAAACATAAGTAATCATAAAAACATATACAATTACCTCTAATAATTTACTTGAGTATTTTTTTGCTAATTTTATAAACCCCATAAAAAAGAGCACAAATGTTATTGCAGAAATTACTTTAATACATGCATAAGATGTTATTCCAAAAATCATTTCATTTTGAGTAATATGATATACATCTGCAATTGTTTCAATAACTCCAAAAACAAAATATATAATTCCAAAAATCCAAGCTAAGTTTAACACCTTTCTATCATTATTGCTTATTTCAATTTCATTTATAATGTTATCTACATTAATATCTGCATCCAAAGCTTGCAATATTGTTTTAATAGTAAAACTTCTAGGTATTGTTTCTCCTGCCTCTATTCGTTGAATAGTACGCACATTTATATTGCATTTTTCTACTAATTCTTCTTGAGTTAATCCTTTTTGTTTTCTTAATTCGGAAATCCTTTTTCCTAATGCTGGTTGTTTCATGGTAAGTAAATTTTTATTTTCCATACAATGTTACTTTAGCTTTTCTTTTTGATGAAACATTTTAATTGATTTTAACCCGACATTCACACGACATTCCTTTAAATTCAATGGATGTAAGGTTTTTTAAGTTTTTTATAAAAACAAGAATATTAATTACAAAGATGATAAAAATTGATACATTTGTTTCTATAATTTCTGAACAAATGAAACTCGTTTTCGCTACGAATAACAAAAATAAGTTAGCTGAAGTACAAAAAATGCTTCCAGACACTGTAGAATTACTTTCTTTAAATGACATTAATTGTTTTGATGATATAGAAGAGACCGCGACTACATTAGATGGAAATGCAAAAATTAAAGCCAATCATATTACCGAAAAATTCGAATATAATTGTTTTGCTGATGATACCGGTTTAGAAGTTGAAAGTTTAAACGGTGCTCCAGGAGTATATTCTGCACGTTATGCTGGTGAACCGGCAAATACAGAAAATAACATGCAAAAATTACTTACCGAACTAAATGAAAAAGACAATAGGTCTGCACAGTTTAGAACCTCTCTTTGTTTAAATTTAAATGGAGAACAATTTTTATTTAATGGTATTTGTAAAGGTAAAATATTAACTCAAAAGCAAGGTGAAAAAGGTTTTGGGTACGATCCTATATTTCAACCTGAAGGATTTGATAAATCATTTGCACAAATGACTTCTGAAGAAAAAAATATTATTAGCCATCGTGGATTGGCTATTCAACAATTGATTACTTTTTTAATTAATTTAAAATGAAAAATAAAATTTTATTTTTTGCTTTTTGGATTATTGCACCACTCCTCTTTTCTCAAAAAACAATAACAGGAACTGTATTAGATAAACTAACCTTAGAACCGATTGAGTTTGTTGATATTTACAATAAAGATAGTTTTACAATTACAAATGAAGAAGGGAAGTTTGATTTCGTTTCAAAAAGCGATTCTATTAAATTTCATTTTCTAGGTTATGAAAATATAAAATTAAGAATAACCGATTTCCCTTCTAACTCAATAATTTATCTTGATCCTAAATCTTTTAATTTAGAAGAGGTTATTGTAAATAACAAAGATTCTTTTTTTAAGAAGATGGTTTCAACTATAAAAAAAGGTTTTTCACCAAAAAGTTACAATGAAGAGTTTTTTTTAAGAACTATTTTAAAAAGAAACGATTCTATCATTAAAATTCAAGATTTAAATGGGATCGTAAATAGAAAAGTTCTTTTTTCGACAACTGAAAACCCAATTTCTAAAAAAAATTATACTGTATATATTAACAATATGCGTAAAGCAGCATATGATAAAAATGATGTGTATTTTAAATTATTGAGCTTTAATGAGCTTTTAACAAACTTTGTTAGAATTTCTGTATCTCCAAAATATTTTAAAATTAAAAAATCATTTTTGAAAGAAGACTCTTTAATTAAATTAGATTTTAACTCCAAGTCTAATAACGATTCAACAAAAGGTTATTATATTTTAAATTCAAACGACTACTCTTTAAGTAAAGTGATGTGGTCAAATAATAATAAATCTAAATTTACAGTAAAAAGACATATTAAATATAGAGATTTAAAAAATAGTTTATTTATAACTTTTATTAAAAAAGAGATAACAAATAAATATCGCATAGATAACGCCAAATTAAAGTATTCTGTAGAGTGTTTTTATAAAGGCAGAGAAAACCCTATAAATTATGATATAACGTATATTTATAAAACAGCTACAGAAAATCATAAAAAAATCAATAAAAAGAATAAAATATCTAATAGAAAAGATATATTTAAAATAAAACACCCTTTTAATAAAAATTATTGGAATAATAATGAGCAGTTAAAATTGACTAGTGAAATGGTTGAATTTTTAAAAACACTTGAAACAACGAATTCTAAGACTATTACTAATTTCCAAAAATAAAACTCTTTTTTGAACACACACCAAAAAAAATACACAAATCAATTTATACTTTTATCAATATTATTGGTTGTTTTTTTATTTCTTAATATTAGCTTAGGTTCGGTGACAATTCCTTTTAAAGAAATTTTAAATTCGTTAACTGGCGGTATTGCTTCTAAAGCTAGCTGGGAAACAATTATTATAAATTTTCGTTTACCAAAAGCAATGACTGCTATTATGGTAGGTTCTGGCTTATCTATTTGCGGGCTACTAATGCAAACATTATTTCGAAATCCTTTAGCAGGTCCTTTTGTACTTGGTATTTCTTCAGGATCAAGTTTGGGAGTAGCCTTACTTATTTTAGGTTCTGGATTATTTGGAGGTGTTATTTCTGCTATTTCTTTTTCTAGCTGGGCATTACCTATAGCTGCTAGTTTGGGTTCTTTTCTCGTATTATCTGCAGTAATTATTGCTGCTAATAGGGTTCGAAATACCATGTCTATTTTAATTATTGGATTAATGTTTGGTTCATTAACTTCCGCTATAATAAGTGTATTATCCTATTTTAGTGAAGCAGAACAAATTCAACAATATCAATTTTGGAACTTTGGAAGTTTAGGTAATTTAACTTGGAAACAACTTATCGTTTTTGGAATTATTTATACCATCTCTGTTTTTGGTACATTCACTGTAATTAAACCTTTAAATAGTTTTTTACTAGGTGAAAGTTATGCAAAAAGCTTAGGTATAAACATTAAAAAAAGCAGAAATATTATTTTATTAATTACAAGTTTACTTACTGGTGTTATCACTGCTTTTTCAGGTCCAATAGCTTTTATTGGTCTAGCTGTACCGCATATAGCTAAAATATTTTTTTCAACATCTAATCACAAAATATTATTACCTGCAGTTGCACTAATTGGTGCAATTGTATTATTAATTTGCGATTCAATCGCTCAATTACCAACAAGTGAATATACCTTACCTATTAATGCCATAACATCATTATTTGGAGCACCTGTAGTAATTTGGCTATTAATTCGTAAGAAGAAAATATATGTATAGGTTTGACTGATTCTAAAAAAAATATCGTTCTTAAAACTGATAATCTATCAATAGGTTATCAAACAAAAAAAAAGCAAACAATAATTGCTTCAAATATCAATCTATCTGTTGAAAAAGGGACGTTTGTTGCTCTTTTAGGTAAAAACGGAATAGGAAAATCAACTTTATTGCGCACTTTATCTAAGGTTCAAGAACCATTAAGTGGAACCATAGAGATTAATCAAAAGAATAGTGCTGATTATTCATATCAAGAATTAGCAACCAAGTTAAGTTTAGTTTTAACCGAACGTATACCACAAAGTCAATTAACAGTATTTGAATTAATTGCTTTAGGAAGACAACCATACACAAATTGGATAGATCAATTATCAGCAAAAGATATTAAAAAAATTCTTTGGGCAATTGAAGAAACAGCAATTAGTCATTTAAAAAATAACAGATTTTATGAGTTAAGTGACGGACAGCTTCAACGAGTTCTTATTGCTCGTGCTTTAGCACAAGATACTGAAATTATTATTTTAGATGAACCTACTGCCCACCTAGATATTCACCATACTTTTAAAGTATTCTCATTATTAAAAAAGCTAGTTAAAAATACGGGGAAAACTATTATTATTTCAACACACGAGGTAAATCTTGCCATTCAGCTTGCTGATGAATTTATTTTACTTTCTGAAAAACAGATATATAGTGGAACTTCAGAAGAATTAATCAATAATAATGCATTTGAACAATTATTTCCTAAAGAACTCATAAGTTTTAACAAAACATTAGAACAATTCGTTATAAAGAAAAATTAAATTTGAACCTCTGTAACAATTTGTTATTTTTAAGAATTAAATAAAACCTAATTTCAATTAAATATCGATGAAAAAATTACTTTATATAGCAAGTGCCGTAGTACTTGCAGCTTGTGGAGTTAGTAAAGACACTACTACGAGTATTAATAATGATTCTAATATAGATTATGCTGCTAAATTTGCAAAAACGATTACAGCTAAAGATTTAGGTAAACATTTATTTATATATGCCTCAGATGAATTTGAAGGCCGTGACACAGGTGAACCTGGTCAAAAAAAAGCGGTTAATTATTTAAAAGATTTTTATATAAATCAAGGTATTAAATCACCTTTAGGTGGTACTAAATATTTTCAAGAAGTA